>SCRB01000020.1 GCA_004299545.1 Rhizobiaceae bacterium | reverse complement strand
GCGGACATCAAGCCGGCCATCATCTATGATCTCGGTGGCAAATTCGACAAATCCTTCAATGAGGCGGCCTTCCATGGCGCTGAAAAGTTCAAGAAGGATACCGGCATCAGCTATCGCGATTTCGAGATCCAGAACGACACGCAGCGCGAGCAGGCGCTGACGAAGTTTGCCGAGGACGGCAACAATCCGATCATCGTCATGAGCTTCTCCTTCGAGCAGGCGCTGAAGAAGGTCGCGCCGAAATTCCCGAAGACCGAATTCGGTATTGTTGATACCGTCGTCGACCTGCCCAATGTCCGCTCCATCGTCTTCAAGGAGAATGAGGGTTCCTATCTCGTCGGCGTCATGGCGGCCCTGGCCTCCAAGACCGGCACGGTCGGCTTCGTCGGCGGCATGGACGTGCCGCTGATCCGCAAATTCGCCTGCGGCTATGTCGGCGGCGTCAAGGCGACGAAGCCGGACGACAAGGTCATCCAGAACATGACCGGCGATACGCCGGCGGCATGGAACGATCCGACCAAGGGTGGCGAGATCGCGCGCTCCCAGATCGACCAGGGCGCGGACGTCGTCTACGCTGCGGCAGGCGGCACGGGCGTGGGCGTGCTGCAGGCGGTCGCCGACAAGGGCAAGCTCGCGATCGGCGTCGATTCCAACCAGAACGGCCTGCAGCCCGGCCACGTGCTGACCTCGATGGTCAAGCGCGTCGACGTCGCCGTCTACAATGCCTTCATGGACGCCAAGGACGGCCATTACAGCTTCGGCGTCGATAACCTCGGCCTGAAGGAGAACGGTGTCGGCTATGCGATGGACGACAATAACAAATCGCTGGTGACGCCCGAGATGCTGAAGGCGGTGGAGGCTGCAAAGGCCGACATCATATCGGGCAAGATCAAGGTCCATAATTATATGGCCGATAATGCCTGCCCCTACTGAACCTTATTCGAAAGCGAAGTGAATGCGCCGCCCGGACAATTCCGGGCGGCGCTTTTTTCGCCAGTGGATCAGCCTCCCGGCCCGAGCCGCATATGGTCGGGCAGCCATGTCGCGAGTTCCGGGAAGGCGATGAGCACGAAGACCATCAGCACCATGATCAGGAACATGGGGAAGGCCGCGCGCGCGATATAATTCATTTGGTGATTGGTCATGCCCTGCATCACGAACAGGTTGAAACCGACCGGCGGCGTGATCTGCGCCATTTCCACGACGACGACGATGAAGATGCCGAACCAGATGATGTCGATCCCGACGCTGCGGATCATCGGCTCGACGACGGCGACGGTGAGCACCACCGCCGAAATGCCGTCGAGGAAGCAGCCGAGGATGATGTAGAAGACGAGAAGCGCCATCAGCAGCTGGAATTTCGACAGGCCGAGCGAATTGATCCATTGGGCGAGGTTCTCCGGCAGCCCGGTGAATCCCATCGACAGCGACAGGAAGGCAGCGCCCGCGAGGATGAGCGTGATCATCGCCGAGGTGCGTGTCGCCCCCATCAGGCTTTCGACGAATGTGGTCCAGTTGAGCGAGCCTTGCGCCGCCGCGAGCAGGAGCGACCCGACGACGCCAAAGGTGGCGGCTTCCGTCGCGGTCGCCACACCCAGATACATCGAGCCGATGACGACGAGAATGAGGAGGATGACCGGGAACAGGAAGCGCGAATTGGAAAGGCGTTCCGAGAACGTCATCGGCGGTTCGACGTCGGGATGGAAATCCTTCGAGAAGCGCGACACCAGCGCGACATAGATCATGAAGAACGCCGCGAGGACCAGGCCCGGCAGGATGCCGGCGATAAACAGCTTGGTGATCGATTCGTTGATCGAGACGCCATAGACGATGAGCGTCAGCGACGGCGGGATCATCAGGCCGAGCGTGGCGGCACCGGCCAGCGTGCCGATGACGTGGCGCTCGGGATAATGTCTTTTCCTCAGTTCGGGTACCGACATCTTGCCGACGGTAAGCAGCGTTGCGGCGGATGAGCCGGAGACTGCTGCGAACACCGCGCAGCCAACGACATTGGTGTGCAGCAGTCCGCCCGGCAGCTTCGCCATCCATGGCGCCAGCCCCTTGAACATATCCTCCGACAGGCGCGTTCGAAACAGGATCTCGCCCATCCAGATGAACATGGGCAAAGCCGTCAGCGACCACGAGGAGGAGGAGCGCCAGATGACCGTCATCATGGCGTCGCCCGCCGGACGCAGGGTGAAAAGATCCATTCCCACCCAGGCGACGCCGAGCAGCGCGAGCCCGATCCAGACGCCCGTGCCGAGCAGCAGGAAAAGGACGAACAGGAAGATGCCGATGAGGTAGAAATCCTGCATGGCGGCTACTCCGCGTGGCTTTGTTCGAGGTTTTCGGAGCGGATATTGTCACGGCCGCGAAAGAACATGGTGAGGAGATTGTCGATGAAGCAGATGGCCAGGATGACCGCGCCGATCGCCATCGGCGTTTGCGCCATCCACATCGCCGTCGCGTCCTGCCCTTCACTGACGTCATGGAGCTTGTAGGACCAATAGACCATCTTGACGGCGAAGCGGGCGAGGTAGCAGGCCGCCGCCGTGCCGATGAAAAGGCTCCACAGTTCCACCAGCCGGCGACTGCGGGGTCCGAGTGCGTTGAAGAGCAGGGTCACCCGGATATGGACGCCCCGGTTCAATGTCTGCGCGAAGGCAAGGAAGGACGAGGCCGCCATCAGGTAGCCAGCATATTGCGTCGAGCCGGGGAAAGCCGTTGCCGTCCAGCGCGCGATCATCTGCAAGACGATGACGACCAGCATGAGGAACAGGCAGATCGCCGCGAGCACCGACGCGGCGTCATAGAGCCTGTCGAGGGACCGGCGCACCAGTCCCTTTTCTTCGGTAATGGACATGGCCTCTATC
>SCRB01000192.1 GCA_004299545.1 Rhizobiaceae bacterium | reverse complement strand
GTCGCATTACCCGCCCCGATGCGATAAAAGCTGCTCCGGAGAGGCTGAAACTCTTCGTCGCGGACAATTTTCACGGCACGATGGGCTGGATGGCGGAAACGGCCGAGCGGCGCGGCGATCCGGAAACGCTGTGGCCCGACGTGAAAAGCGTCATCATGCTCGGCACGAATTACGGCCCCGCTTTCGATCCGCTGGCAGTTCTGGCCGAAAGGGACCGCGGCGCCATTTCCGTCTATGCGCAGAACCGCGACTATCACGACGTCGTCAAGGGCAGGTTGAAGCAGGTCGCCGGCAAGCTCGCCGCGCTGAGCGGCGCCGATGTCAAGGTCTTCGTCGATACCGCGCCCGTGATGGAAAAACCGCTTGCCGCCGCAGCCGGGCTCGGTTGGCAGGGCAAGCATACCAATCTGGTCAGCCGCGATTTCGGCTCGTGGCTCTTCCTCGGCTCGATCTTCACCACGGCCGTGCTGGAGCCGGATCCGCCCGAGACGGATCGCTGCGGCTCCTGCCGGGCCTGTCTCGACATCTGTCCGACCAAGGCCTTCCCTGAGCCTTACCGCCTCGATGCACGACGCTGCATCTCTTATCTGACCATTGAGCATAAGGGGCCGATCCCGCATGAATTCCGCGAAGCGATCGGCAACCACATCTATGGCTGCGACGACTGCCTTTCGGTCTGCCCTTGGAACAAGTTTGCCCGGGCGGCTTCGGAAGTGAAACTGGCACAGCGGCCCGAACTGCGCGCCCCGCGCCTGGACGAACTCCTCGAACTGGATGACGCGGCCTTCCGGCTGTTTTTCTCCGGTTCGCCGGTGAAACGGATCGGGCGGGACCGCTTCGTTCGCAATGTCCTGATCGCGGTCGGCAACAGCGGCGAAGGGGCATTCGTGCCACGCTGCGAGAGCCTGCTCGGCGATTCCTCTGCGCTGGTGCGCGGCGCGTCGGTCTGGGCGCTGTCGCGGCTTCTGACGCCGCAGGCCTTCGCCGAGCGCGCATTGCCGTATCGCGCAAAAGAAACGGACCCCGACGTGATCGCCGAATGGGACGCCGGCATGGGGAACAAGGGATGACCGAAAGCTGGTTCCTCTTCGGCGCCGGTTATTCGGCGCGCGCCTTTGCCCGCCACATGGACGGCAAGGCAAGGATCGCGGGAACGACGCGCGCCGTCGAGAAGTTCCCCCTGCTGCGCGGATTTGGGATCGAGCCTTATCGCTTCGACGGAAAGCGGACCAGCGACGAAGTGGCTCTTGCGTTGGCCCGGACGAGCCATCTCGTCGTCTCGGCGGCGCCTGATGACGAAGGCGATCCGGTGCTGAATGCGGCGCATTCCCATCTCATGACGGGAACGCCTGCCCTGCAATGGGTCGGTTATCTTTCGACCGTAGGCGTTTACGGCTTCCACGATGGCGCCTGGGTGGACGAGGAGAGCGAATGCAGCCCGACCTCGAAGCGTTCGCGCCAGCGTCTCGATGCGGAAGAGGTATGGCTTGCATTCGGCCGGGAAAGAGGTGTTCCGGTCGCTATCCTCCGCTTGGCCGGTATCTACGGCCCCGGCCGTAACGGCTTCGTCAATCTGGAACGGGGAACGGCGCGGCGCATCGTCAAGCCGGGCCAATATTTCAACCGCATCCATGTCGACGACATTGCCGGGTCGATCGAATTCCTCGCCGCGCGGCGGACGGGCGGCATTTTCAACATCAGCGACGACGAACCGGCGCCGGCGTCCGATGTCGTCGCCTTCGCGGCGAAGTTGATGGGCGTCGAAGCACCGCCGGAAATCCGGTTCGAGGACGCCGAACTGACGCCGATGGCGCGCTCCTTCTATGGCGACAACAAGAAGGTCTCGAACCGCAGGATCAGGACGGCTGGCTACCGCTTTGCCTATCCTGATTACCGCACGGCATTCACCCGCATGTGGAATGAGGAAAGCTGGCGCTGATCCCGCCGCCGCCTCTTTCCTCCCCCTTTGAGGGGGAGGTGGCCCGAAGGGCCGGAGGGGGTGCATCCGTTCCACACTTCTCGCTTGTCCTCAAAGAGGTTTTTGGCGGGCATCGAGCGCCGCGAAAAGCAACGAGAAGCCGGACGTCAGGAAGGAAATCCCGACCAGCAATCCGATTGCCCAGATCGCCGAAAGCGGCAGGCTGAAGACCAGGATCACGGCCAGGACGATATCGATCGCGCCGGACAGCACGACCAGCCAGAAGCGGCCGGTCGACGTGCGGAACGCCCTTGCTATGGCGAAGTTCATCAGCCCCGACAGAACGAGGAAGAGCGCCAGCAGCCATGTCAGCGTGATCGCACCATGGAGAGGGAAGATAACGAAGGACAGGCCGAGCAGCGTCGAGATCGCGGCAAGGGCGAGATTGGCCCAGAAGCCAGGTGCGGCGCGCGCCCTGACGGCAGAGATAATTCCCAGAACGCCGCCGATTACCAGCAGCCAGCCGATGAAAAGCGTCGTGGCGAGAG
>SCRB01000191.1 GCA_004299545.1 Rhizobiaceae bacterium | reverse complement strand
CTGCGCCGCTACGCGCAGGAGCATGGGGAATGGCCGCGTTCGCTGGTCATCGACCTGTGGGGGAGCGCCAGCCTCAGGACCGGCGGCGAGGAGATCGCGCAGGGTTTGGCGTTGATGGGTTGCCGTCCCGAGTGGGATCCGGCGACCGGCCGCGTGACAGGCATCGAGGTCTTGCCCCCGGCGGTGCTCGGCAGGCCGCGCGTCGATGTGACATGGCGGATTTCCGGCCTCTTTCGCGACATGTTCCCGGTACAGATCGCGCTGATGGACGCCGCCGTCCACGCCGTTGCACGCCGCGACGAGGAAGGTGATGACAATCCGCTTGCGTTCGCTGCTAAAGGCGGCTCGCTGCCCCAGCGCGTCTTCGGGTCGTCGCCCGGCACCTATGGTGCCGGCGTCGAAGCCATGCTGGCAAACGGGCGCTGGGAGGAAAGGAAGGAAATCGGCCGCGCCTATCTCGATAACGTCGCATATGCCTATGGTGGCGCGGAGGGTGAAGGCGCCGCGGCCGCCGATGTCTTCGCGGAACGGGTGCGGCAGGCCGATCTCCTCGTCCATTCCGGCGACGATCCCGGCCACGACCTGCTGGAAGGCTCCGCGGATGTCGCTTTCATCGGTGGTTTCTCGGCGGCGCTTACCGCGCTCGGCGGCAAGGCCGATCTCGTGGTCCTCGATACCACCGATCCAGACAGGCCAAGGGCGCGTTCGCTTGCCGAGGCGGTGACACGCATCGTGCGTGCCCGCGCGACCAATCCGCGCTTCATCGCCGGCCAGATGCGGCATGGGCCGCGCGGTGCATCGGAATTGCTGGAGACGGTCGACCGGCTGATCGGCTTCGCCGAGACGACGGATGCCGTTTCAGGGGCGCTGATCGAAACCGTTCACGACGCCTATCTTGGCGATCCGGAGGTCAGGGCTTTTCTTTTGCGGGAAAATCCGACTGCGGCACGGGCCATGGCGGAGCGCTTCCTGTCGGCGCGGCAGCGCGGCCTCTGGCACACCCATCGCAATTCGCTCGACAACGATCTCGCCGAAATGATCGCCATTGCAAGGATGGAGGAGGAGGCGTGAACGCTCCGATGCGCCGTGGTGCCTGCCCATCGCTTTCCAGGCCCATGCAGACCGGCGACGGGCTGCTTGTGCGGTTGCGCCCGCTGGGGGGAGGGCTCTCGCCGCAACAGCTTGGCCGGTTGGCGGATGCGGCCGGCCGCTTCGGCAACGGCATTCTCGAGGTGACGCGGCGCGGCAATTTGCAGATCAGGGGGCTGTCGGCTGAAAGTGCGGTGGAGTTTGCGAAAGCAGTGGACGCGATCGGGATCGCGGTGACGAGCGGGATTCCTGTCGAGACGGGACCGCTTGCCGGTCTCGATGCGACGGAGGTCGCCGATCCGCGGCCGCTCGCGCAGGCCATCCGTGAGGCCATCGACGAGGCCGGCCTCGCTTCACGGCTGGGACCCAAGGTTTCGGTCGTCGTCGATAGCGGCGGCGCGTTGCCGATGGACGATGTGACGGCTGACATAAGGCTCGTCGCGCAGCGTCAAGGGGGATGGCGGCTTTCAGCGGGCGGCACGGCGAAAGAGGCAGGATATGCCGGCCCTGTTACAGAGGCGGAGGCGGTGAAGGCCGTGCTTTCCCTTCTCGAAGCGATTGCTGCAAAAGGCTTGCACGCTCGCGGCAGGGATTTGAGTTTGGGGGACATAAGCGGTCCTGTGGAGCGTGTGCCTTCGCCCGTTGGTATGTTCGGTCTTGCCGAGGGCAGCTTGGCCCTTGGTGTCGGATTGCCGTATGGGCAAACGAATGCCGGTATTCTGCATGCTTTTGCGGGTATGGCTGCCGCCTGCGGCGCCGCCGAAATCCGGTTTGCGCCGGGGAAAGCGTTGCTGGCGATCGGGCTTTCAGCAGACGAGTTCGACAAGTTGAAAGAAGCCGCCCTGTCGCTCGGTTTCGTCACCGATCCTGCCGATGCGCGTCTTTTCATCGCCGCTTGCGCCGGATCGCCCGCCTGTCGATCCGCCTTCATCGCAACCAAGGAAGTCGCGGCTGATCTTGCGCGTTCGGCCTCCGATCTTCTCGACGGCTCTTTCATCCTGCATCTCTCCGGTTGCCCGAAGGGCTGCGCGCGGCCGGCCTGGCCAGCGCTTTCGCTGATCGGCGTCGCGCCCGGGAGATGCGATCTGCTGCCTGGCGCAAACGAAGATGCCGCTATTGTGCAAACCGCTGGCGGCGATGCGGCGGCACGCGTCGCGGAACTGGCGCTTCTCTTCCATCAACAGCGCCGGGAGGGAGAAACCGCCAGGGCCTTCCTTGACCGTCTGGGAGGCAGCGGCCTCGCAGCCCACCTTTCGATCAACCGGGCCTGAGCCGATGTCCACCTCCGACTATATCCGCGACGGCAACGCTATCTACGAACGCTCCTTCGCCATCATCCGGGCCGAAGCCGATCTGTCGCGCTTCTCCGAGGCGGAAGTCGATATTGCCGTGCGTATGATCCACGCCTGCGGGCAGGTCGAGGCTGCGAAGAAATTCATCTTTTCGCCCGGCTTCGTGGAAACCGCGCGTCATGCTCTTCTTTCCGGCGCACCGATCTTCTGCGACGCGGAAATGGTAGCGCATGGTGTAACACGCGCGCGCCTGCCGGCAAAGAACGAGGTTGTCTGCACCCTGCGTGATCCGCGAACCTCGGCGCTTGCGGAGAAAATAGGCAACACCCGCTCGGCGGCGGCGCTCGAATTGTGGGGCGAGCGCCTCGAGGGTGCGGTCGTCGCGATCGGCAACGCGCCGACGGCACTCTACCATCTCCTCGATATGCTGGAGAGGGGCGCTCCCAGACCGGCCGCCATTATCGGCATGCCGGTCGGCTTCGTCGGCGCGGCCGAATCGAAGGACGCGCTGGCGGGCGGA
Organism: Rhizobiaceae bacterium; assembly: GCA_004299545.1. Classification (GTDB taxonomy): domain Bacteria; phylum Pseudomonadota; class Alphaproteobacteria; order Rhizobiales; family Rhizobiaceae; genus Mesorhizobium_L. The sequence goes on along the minus strand of SCRB01000191.1, from coordinate 6,210 downwards.
AAGCATGGCATCCCTTTCGCCATCGTGAGCGGCCGCATGGGCGGAAGCGCGCTGACGGCAGCCTGCGTCAATGCTCTTGCGAGGGCCGGCCTGTGAGCGAGGAGAAGAAAGGCCGGCTGGTCGGCATCGGCACCGGGCCGGGCGATCCGGAACTGATGACGCTGAAAGCCGTGCGGGTGCTTGCCGAAGCCGATGTGGTGGCGCATTTCGCCAAGCGCGGAAATGCCAGCCATGCGCGACGGACAGCGGAGAGATATTTCCGGCCCGATGCGATCGAATTGCCGCTTCTCTATCCCGTGACGACAGAGATCGAGAAGGATCATGCCGATTACAGGGAAGCCATCGAGGGATTCTATACGGAGGCGGCGCGCGCGGTGGCGGCGCATCTGGAAGCCGGCCGGACAGTGGCCGCCCTGTCCGAAGGCGATCCGCTCTTCTACGGTTCCTACATGCACCTTCATGTCCGCCTCGCGGACCGCTATCTGACGGAAGTCGTTCCCGGCGTGACGGCGATGTCCGGCTGCTGGTCTTCGGCCGGCGTGCCGATCGTGCAGGGCGACGACATCCTGACGGTGCTGCCCGGCACGCTCGGAGAGGCCGAGCTTTCGCGGCGGCTCGCCGATACGGAAGCCGCCGTCATCATGAAGATCGGCCGCAATCTGCCGAAGATCCGGCGCGCGCTTACTGCTGCGAACCGTCTCGACCGCGCTTTCTATGTCGAGCGCGGCACGATGGAAGGCGCGTGGGCCGTGAAGCTTGCCGACAAGGCGGATGATCTGGCGCCTTATTTCGCGGTCGTGCTGGTTCCCGGCTGGGAGAACCGTCCGTGACCGGCCGGCTTTTCGTTATCGGTCTCGGCCCCGGCAATCCTCGGCAAATGACGCCGGAGGCGAAGGCCGCTATCGAGGAGGCGAGCGATTTCTTCGGCTATGCGCCCTATCTCGACCGGTTGGCGCTGCGTCCGGGGCAGGAAGGGCATGCCTCGGACAATCGCGGGGAACTGGCGCGCGCCGGCGCCGCGCTCGACATGGCGGCCCTGGGCAAAACGGTCGCAGTCGTGTCGGGCGGTGATCCGGGCGTTTTCGCCATGGCCGCGGCGATGTGCGAGGCGATCGAGAAGGGGCCCGACGCCTGGCGGGCGATAGAGCTGACCGTGGTGCCCGGCATCTCCGCGATGCTCGCGGTCGCGGCGCGGGTCGGCGCGCCGCTCGGGCATGATTTCTGCGTCATCTCGCTGTCGGACAATCTGAAGCCGTGGGAACTGATCGAAAAGCGGCTCGAATTGGCGGCACAGGCCGGTTTCGTCATAGCGCTCTACAATCCGGTCAGCCGCGCCCGGCCGTGGCAGCTTGGCCGCGCCTTCGCGCTTCTCGGAAGCCATCTGCCCGCCGCGACGCCGGTCATCTTCGGCCGTGCCGTCGGGCGGCCCGACGAGCGGATCGAACTTGCCAAGCTGGGCGAGGCCGACCCTGCGAGGGCCGACATGGCGACATGCGTCATCATTGGCTCGCGCGAGACGCGGGTGATCGAGCGGGCAGGGAAAAAGCCGCTCGTCTATACGCCGCGCTTTGCCGGGGAGGCGAGGCGATGATCGAGCAGCAGAAGCGCCTCCTCGACGGTCGTGGCGGTCGGCATATCTGGCGCCGTCGGGCGACGGATCATGACGATTCCGATGCCGAGCGACCGTGCTGCCGCGATCTTGCCATAGGTGGCATCGCCGCCGCTGTTCTTGGCAAGGATCGCATCGATGCGTTGCGCCCGGAGAAGGTCGTGCTCCGCCGCTTCGGAAAAGGGGCCGCGCGCCAGAAGGTAACCGGCATGAGGAAGGTCGGGCGGCGGTTCGACAGGATCGACGCTGCGGATCAGGTAGACATGCTGCGGCGCGTTGGCGAGCGGGGCCAGTTCCTGGCGTCCGAGCGTGACGAAGACGCGGCGCGGCTGTTCGCCGAGGGCAGCGACCCCTTCCTCGACGCTTTTGACAATCGTCCATCTGTCGCCCTGAACGGATCGCCATTCGGGTCGGCGGAGCGCGATGGCGGGAACGCCCGCCTGCCGAGCGGCAATGGCCGCATTGGCGGAAATGCGCGTGGCGAAGGGATGCGTGGCGTCGATCAGGATGCCGACCCCGTTTTCGGTGAGATAGTGCGCCAGTCCCTCCGCACCGCCAAAGCCGCCGACACGCACGGGGACGGGCTGCGATACCGGATCGCGCGTGCGGCCCGCAAGCGAGAGGATTGTGTCGAGATCCGGCCTTGCGGCCAACCTTTCAGCCAGAAGACGCGCTTCGGTCGTGCCGCCGAGGATCAGGATACGGTGGGTCGTCATGGCGCATAGCACTATACGCGGAGATGGGCATTTGCCAGCGCAGGGCCCTGCTGCGCCCCCCGCTCCCGCGCTGCGTGCCGGCCCTCCCCATAAAGCAGAGGGTGGGGTTGGCCGCTGGCTGACGATCGTGGGCATCGGGGAGGATGGCGCCGGGGGACTGGGCGAAGAGGCGAAGCGCTTGCTGACCGGGGCGGAGTTCGTGTTCGGCGGTCGGCGGCATCTGGAATTGGCGCGCGGCCTCATCCGGGGAGAGGCGCGGCCGTGGCCGTTGCCGTTCGACAGCAGCATGGCTGAAATACGTGTTCTTCGGTACAAAAAAGTCGCCGTGCTCGCCTCCGGCGACCCGTTCCTCCATGGCGTCGGCGGTACGCTCGCGCGCGTCGTCGATCCGGCGGAGATGACGATCGTTCCCGGACCGTCCGCCTTCAGCCTTGCGGCGGCGCGGCTCGGCTGGCCTTTACAGGATGTCGAAACCGTTTCGCTCCATGGCAAACCCATCGATCTGTTGCGGCCGCTCCTGCATCCGGGGCGGCGCGTTCTGGCGCTGACCTCGGATGGCGACGGTCCGGGAGCGATTGCCGATCTTTTGACGGATAATGGCTTTGGGCCGTCCATGCTCACGGTTCTGGAGGCGCTCGGCGGCCCGGATGAACGTATCACGGCGCAAACGGCCGGAGATTTCGTGGCTGACGCCTTCAATTCCCTAAATGTCGTTGCCATCGAAGTGGTCGCAGGTCCGGACGCGCGCATCCTGCCGCTTGCGGCGGGATTGGACGACGCGCTTTTCGAGCATGACGGCCAGATCACCAAGCGGGAGATCCGCGCGTTGACGCTCTCGGCGTTGTCACCGCGCCGGGGGGAACTCCTGTGGGACATCGGCGCTGGCTCTGGTTCGATTTCGATCGAATGGATGCTGGCCGATCCGTCGATGCGGGCGATCGCCATCGAAGCGGACGACAAGCGCGCACAGCGTATTGCGCGCAATGCGGCAGCCTGTGGCGTTCCTTCCCTGAAGGTCGTAACGGGGCCTGCTCCCGCTGCGCTGGCAGGCCTGTCGGCACCCGATGCGATCTTCATCGGCGGCGGCGGAACCGATGCGGGCGTGTTCGAAGCCGCAATCGATGGGCTGCATGCGGGCGGGCGACTTGTGGCGAATGCGGTGACGCTCGAAATGGAGGCACTGCTGTTGGCGCGTTATCAAAAGCTCGGCGGAACGCTTCTGCGCGTGGCCGTCTCGCGCGCGGAACCGGTCGGCACGATGACGGGCTGGCGGCCGGCTCTGCCCGTCACGCAATGGAAGTGGGTAAAGCCATGATCGTCGCCGGGATCGGCTGCCGCAAGGATGTGCGGACGGAAGAGGTGCTTGCCGCTATCGACGCGGCGCTTGCCGAGCAAGGGCTTGGGCGGAAGGCACTCGATGCGTTGGCGACCGCACCGCTGAAGCGCGAGGAGGCGGCGATCCGCATGGCCGGCGCCTTCCTGTGCCTCGATGTGGTCATCGCCGGCGAGAATGCGCTGCACGCCGCCGACAGCCGGACGCTCAGCCGCTCGGCGCCGTCGCTCGCCGCCGCGGACGTGCTTTCCGTCTCCGAGGCAGCCGCGCTCGCCGTTGCCGGTGAGGGCAGCGTGTTGCTGGGGCCGCGCCTCGTCCTCGGGCCGGTGACATGCGCCATCGCCAGAAGCGGAGACGAAGGATGACGGTGCATTTTATCGGTGCGGGGCCAGGAGCCGTCGACCTTATCACTGTCAGGGGCCGCGATCTCCTCGGACGCTGCCCCGTCTGTCTCTACGCCGGGTCTATCGTGCCGAGGGATTTGCTCGCTTATTGTCCCGACGGCGCGCGTATCGTCGATACGGCGCCGCTGTCGCTGGACGAGATCGAGGCGGAATATATCCGTGTCCATCGGGCGGGCGAAGACGTGGCCCGCCTGCATTCGGGCGATCTCTCCGTCTGGAGCGCAGTGGCCGAGCAGGTGAGGCGACTGGAGGCGCATGGCATCCCCTATACGGTGACGCCGGGCGTTCCCTCCTTCGCCGCCGCTGCCGCCGCGCTCGGACGCGAACTGACCATTCCGGAAGTCAACCAGAGCCTTGTGCTGACGCGCATGCCGGGCAGGGCGTCGAAGATGCCGGCCGGCGAGACGCTGGAAAATTTCGGCCGTTCCGGCGCGACGCTTGCCATCCATCTTGCCATTCATGCGCTCGACCGCGTCGTTGCCGAACTGATGCCGCTTTACGGCGCCGATTGCCCGGTGGCGATCGTGGCGCGCGCGTCATGGCCGGACGAGCGCATTCTCAGCGGTACGCTCGCGACGATCGAAGAACAGGTGGCGGCCGATCCGATCGATCGCACGGCGCTGATCTTTGTCGGCCGGTCGCTGTCGGGGCATGATTTCCGCGAAAGCGCGCTTTATGATGCCGGCTATCAGCGGCGCTTCCGGGGGCGCGGGACGTGACGGAGACGATGGCCATTCTTGATCAGGCATTGGCGCGGCTCGCCCCGAAGCTTTCGTCCTTCGATCCCGGCCATGTCTGGCTGGCGGGCGCGGGGCCGGGCCATGCGGGTGCGCTGACGATCGATGTCGTCGCCGCGCTCGGCCAGGCCGATGCCATTGTCTATGACGCGCTCGTCGATTCCTCGGTCCTTGATGCGGCGCCGCAGGCGGAGCTTCATTTCATGGGCAAGCGCGGCGGCAAGGCGTCTGCCGCACAGGACGATATTACGGCGCTTCTCGTCACACTTGCGCGGCGCGGGCGGCGCGTGCTGCGCCTCAAGGGCGGCGACCCCTATGTCTTCGGGCGCGGCGGCGAGGAAGCGCTCGCGCTGGCGCGGGCCGGCATTCCCTTCCGCATCCTCTCCGGCGTGACCTCCGCTTTCGGCGCGCTGGCGAGTGCCGGCATTCCCGCCACGATGCGGGGCTTGAACAAGGCGATCATCCTTGCCACCGGGCATGCCGCGGGCACGTCCGACGATCTCGACTGGGCCGCATTGGCAAGGACCGGCCAGCCGATTGTCGTCTATATGGGGCTGAAAACGCTTGGCCGGATCACTTCGGCGCTGATGGAAGGCGGCCTTGCCGCATCGACGCCGGCCGCGCTGATCGCGGCGGCGACCACTCCGGCGGAAAGGGTGCTCGTCTCGACCGTGGGGCGGCTCGCAGCAGAAGCCGAGGCGGCGGGCTTCGCCTCGCCGGCGCTCGCGGTGTTCGGCGAGATCGTCTCCATGCGAGCGGAATTGATGGAACTCGAAAGGCTGGCACGGTCGGCATGAGCGCGCGCGGGCTAATCATCGGCGCGGCACGGTCGGGGTCGGGAAAGACCAGCGTGACCATCGGCCTGCTGCGTGCCTTCAGGCGGCGCGGCATCCGCGTTGGCGGCGCCAAATCCGGCCCTGACTATATCGATCCGGGCTTTCATCACGCCGCGACCGGCCGGCCGGGCGTCAATCTCGACAGTTGGGCGATGCAGCCGGCGCTTCTTTCAGCGCTTGCCGCGGGTGCCGGGAACGACGTCGATCTCCTTATCGTGGAAAGCGCCATGGGCCTTTTCGACGGCATCCGGGCCGGAACGGGACGCACCGGTTCCGCCGCCGACCTGGCGCGCCTCTTCGGGCTTCCGGTGCTGCTCGTTCTCGATGTTTCGGGGCAGTCGCAGACTGTTGCGGCGATCGCCAAGGGTTTTGCGACCTACGATCCGGACGTGGAAATTGCTGGCGTCGTCCTCAACCGCGTCGCCAGCGAGCGGCATCGCAAGCTGGCGACGGAAGCGGTCGAGGAACTGGGCCTGCCGGTGGTCGGCGCGCTGATGCGTGACCCGACTATGATGCTGCCGGAGCGGCATCTCGGGCTTGTCCAGGCGAGCGAACATGCGGCGCTCGAGGATTTC
>SCRB01000190.1 GCA_004299545.1 Rhizobiaceae bacterium | reverse complement strand
CCTGGAAGGTCCTGAAAAAGGCGTCCTCACCGTCGCACGTAAAGGCGATTTCGATATCACGGACGGCGCTTTCCTCCCCAACGGCGACCTTCTCCTCCTGGAACGCTCCTTCTCCTTCATGAGGGGTCTCGCCATGGAATTGCGCCGCATCAAGGCCGACACGATCCGGCCCGACAAGGTCGCCAACGGGCCGGTGCTCCTGCAAGCCAATATGGCCTATCAGATCGACAATATGGAGGGGCTGGACGTCTGGCGGCGCGCCGACGGTGCGCTGATCGTATCGCTCGTCTCGGACGACAACCAGTCGTTCCTGCAGCGCAATCTCTATCTCGAATTCAGGCTCGACGAGTGAACCGGGAACTTATCGCAGCGCCGGCACCGGCTTCAGCACGTTGAGAAGCGCGCCGTAGGGCAGAAGCATCATAAGGCCCATGGCGACCTTGACCGACAGGTCGCCCGCCGCCAGCGACATCCACAGCGGTGCCGGCAGGCCGAAAAGCGGCACGCTCATGCCGAGAGAGCCGTCAGGATGGCCGAAACCCGTATCGAGGAACGCGAACGGCACGGCGAAGGCAAGCGAGAAGAAGATGGCCGTGTCGATGAGGGAACCGATCATGGTGGCCGCCAGCGGCGCGCGCCACCATGCCTGGCGTCTCAGCCAGCCGAATACGGTGATGTCGAGGAATTGGCCGACGAGGAAGGCCGTTCCGGATGCTGTGGCGATACGGGGTGTCGCGAGCCAGACCGAGAAGAGAATGCCGACGATAAAGCCCGCAACGGCGACGCGCCGCGCCGCCGGCTTGCCGTAGCGGCGATTGGTGAGGTCGCTGACCAGGAAGGCCACCGGATAGGTGAAGGCGCCCCAGGTCAGGATATCGTTCAGGCCGAAATGATCGAAGGGGAACTGAACGAGGACATTCGAGGCGATGACGACAAGCGCCATCGCCAGCGCGAACGGCCAAAGCTCCCTGGGACGGTTCATTTTTTTATCCTGGGTGATGGAACCAGCGAGAAGCGAAACGGCGATGCGCCGTCAGGCCGCGGTCTCTTCGGCAAGTTTCTTGGCGACCTGCTTCTTCAGAAGGCGCGCGCGCGGCGAAAGCTCGCCGGCATCCGCCTTCACAAGGAAGGCGTCCAGCCCACCGCGATGCTCGACCGAACGCAGCGCGTTCGCCGAAATGCGCAGGCGCACATTGCGGTTCAGCGCTTCGGAGATGAGCGTGACATTGACGAGATTCGGCAGAAAGCGGCGGCGCGACTTGTTGTTCGCGTGGCTCACATTGTTGCCGCTCATGACGGCTTTGCCGGTCAGTTCGCAGGAACGGGACATCTAATCGACCTTCAAGCGTTCAAATGGGACCAAAGACCTGTGCGGCACCGAGAGTGTCGGCGCGCGGGCACATTGTGCGGCCTTCGGAAAGTTGCGTTTCCATAGTGATATTTCCGTCGGGCGTCAAGCCGGAGGAACGGCGCGCACGGCAACGGCCCCGCTTTCTTCCGGCGGCTCCGACCGGGCAGGCTCGAAATCCGCATTCGGATCGACCGCAAGCCGTTCCACCGCATGGCGTTGGAGCCTGCATGCGACGTCATTGGCGTCGCCCGCAAGCGCCGTCGCCGGGATCGCACGGCCTATGGTGATCGAGAAGGCCCGCCCCGTCTTGTTGAGCAGTTCGTGGAAAATGGTCATGTCGCGCAATTCGGTCGAGTATTTCGACAGAAAGTAGAAAAGCCCCGAATTCCGCGCCGTAATACGGGCCGGCACGACCGGAAAATCGTAGCGGCGGGCAAGCGAGACGACCGAAGCTTGCCAGGGGCGCTCCGTCAGATGTCCCTCGTTCCAATAGGCAATACGTCCCGAAGGAAACAGAACGACCGCCTTCTTCGAAAGAAAGGCCCGCGCCGTCATCTCCAGCGTATCGCGGCTTTTTGCGTGGGACTTCTCGCCTTGCCGCCACTCGACGGGAATGATGATATCCTGGAATCCGGGCGCAACGCGCAACGCATCGCGATTGGCGAAAATCGCCATATCGGGCCGGATTTCTTTCAGGAGATCGAAAATCGCGATCCCGTCGGCAATGCCGGTCGGATGCGTCGGCGCAAGAATGAAACCGCCGGAAGCCGGAATATTATCGCTTCCGGAAATGCTGATATCGAGCGAGAGGAGCGCGCTGAGATATGCCATCGCCCCATGCCCCGGGAGTGCGGCGATGTCATCGGCCATACTGACCGCCTGCCGATAGTGGAACATGCGATAGAGCAGAGGACGCAGGATCGGCCATAGGGCGCCTTGCGACAATCTCGTCGCCCGTTCGGTGATAAGCTTGTCGATGACATGGGGCTTTCGGCTTTCCCCGGCCGCGTCCGCCTCGCTGGAAAACGCGTCGCCGAAGGAAGATCGCGCCGTCCGAAAACCCATGCCCTGACCCGATCCTTTCCGGTATTTTCGCCGGAACGCGTCACCCCTTGATGACATAGGAAACGGCCCGGCCTGGAGGAAGTTCCGGTGGCCCGGCTATTTTGTCGCGTGGTGCGCCAGGTCCTGCGCGACGGCAAGTTGCAGGAATTGGGCGAGTTCGCGCGCCGCACGCGACTGCGCATTGGCCTGGGCGCGAATCGCCGCATATTCCTGCTGCGGTACGTCGAAGGAAGACATGACCGTACGCTTGCCCGTAAGCACGGGCTTGTTGGTCTTGGCGTCGATCAGCGTGTAAGTGCCGGTCAGCGTCAAGGTGTCGGCGGTCGGGACGTTGGCGACGTTGGAGATCTGCGTCGTGGCGGTCGCCTGCACCGCCTCGCTGACAACGAGCGTCATGTAATAGGCCGGCTGGGCGGGTTCCGCCCCGCCCCGGTTGAGAAGAAAGACCAGTTGGTTGCGAACTTCCTGCGCCATGCGGGTCGTTACGGGCTTGACGGAAATGGAGGACAGGGTGGCAGCCATTCCGGTCGGCGCGCCGCCCGGCGATGTCGGTTCGGCCATGTAAAGCGGACGAACGGTGCAGCCGCCTAGAAGAAGGGCGGCCGCGACCACGAGGAATTCGCGGCGAGGGAATGCGCGGAAAAGGCGACCCCGTTCAGGCAACGACATTGACGATCCTCTGTGGAACCACGACGACCTTGCGCGGCGGCTTCCCGCCAAGCGCCTTCTGGACGAAGTCGAGCGCCAAAGCAGCCTCCTGAATGGCGAGTTGATCCGCGTCGCGGCGAATTGTCAAATCGCCGCGCTTCTTGCCGTTGATCTGGACCGGCAGCACGACCTCGTCATCCACAACCAGTTGCGGGTTGAAGGCCGGCCATGCCCGTTCGGCCACAAGGCCGACGCCGCCGATCGCCGCCCAGCATTCCTCCGCCAGATGCGGCATCATCGGTGCTACCATCGTGACAAGCACCTCGATCCCTTCGCGCAGCGCGGAGCGTTCGCCGGAAGGTGCCGATTCGATCGCCCCGAGCGGACCCGACAGTTCATTCGTCAGTTCGTAGATGTGCGCCACCGCCTTGTTGAAGGAGAGGCGCTCTATGTCCTCGCCAACCGCCTTCAATGTCTTGTGGACGGCCTTCGATATGGCCGCCGCCTCCCCTTCCGTCGCGGCGACCGGTGGCGCGCCCTTCAGGGCAGGCGCCGCTTCACTGACCAGGCGCCAGATGCGCTGGACGAACCGGTAGGCTCCTTCGACGCCCGCGGCCGTCCAGATGACGTCCCTGTCGGGCGGCGAATCGGAAAGCATGAACCAGCGCGCCGTGTCGGCGCCGTAACTGGCGATGA
>SCRB01000189.1 GCA_004299545.1 Rhizobiaceae bacterium | reverse complement strand
AGATCAGCGGTGGTTCGAGCCGGATGACGTTGCGATTGTATTCGGTGAAGGCGACGAGAACACCGTAATCGCGCAGGAGAAGCGAGCCGACGAAGCCGGAAAGCGAACCTTTCAGCTTGTCGTCCAGAACGCCGACGACCGGCCGCAGGACCATCGGCAGAGTCTGCGAAAAATCGTGGAATTCGAGCCCGACCATCAGCCCGCGCCCGCGCACGTCCTTGACGATCTTCGGATATTTCGCCTGCAACGCCTTGAGCCGCTCCAGGAGATAGCTGCCGGTCGCGGCCGAATTGTCGATCAGTCCCTCGTCATAGAGGACATTCAGCCCCTCGATCGCGGTGACGCAGGATTCGCCGATGCCGCCAAAGGTCGCCATGGCGTGGATCAGCGCCGTCTTCGGCGTGCCATAAGCCTTCATGTAGACATCACGTTTGGCAATCATCGCGCCGACCGCCGCCTTGCCCGCGCCGAGCGATTTCGCCAGCGCCGTCACGTCCGGCACGACGCCGTAATGCTCGAAAGCGTAGAAGCGGCCTGTGCGGCCATAACCGCACTGCACCTCGTCAGCGACCCACAGTACGCCATATTTGTCGCACAGCGCCCTCAGCTTCGGCCAGAAATCGTCCGGCGCGGAGACGATGCCGCCGCCACCCTGGATCGTTTCGAGCACGATGACGCCGATCTCTGGATCGGAACGGAAGGCGTTCTCGACCGCCTCGATGTCGCCATAGGGAATGCGCACCGTGTTGTCCGCGACCTTGAACTCGCCGCGATAGAGCGCGCCGTCGGTGATGGCGAGCACGCCTTTCGTCTTGCCGTGGAAGGAATTCTCCGCATAGACGATTTTCGGCCGCTTCGGGCCGGCGGCGCGCTCGGCCACCTTCACCGCCGCCTCCATGGCTTCCGAACCGGACGAGCCGAGAAACACCATGTCGAGATCGCCCGGCGAGCATTGCGCCAGATTGTAGGCGAGCGCGGAGGCATATTGCGACATGAAGGCGATGGCGATTTCCTGCCGCTTCTCCTCCTGGAATTTCTTCCGCGCCGCAAGGATGCGGGGATGGTTGTGGCCGAAGGCGAGCGATCCGAAACCACCGAAGAAATCGAGGATCTTCCGGCCGTTCTGGTCGATGTAATACATCCCCTCGGCGCGCTCGATCTTGACCTTGTGGAAACCGAGCAACTTCATGAAATGCAACTGCCCCGGATTCACGTGAGCCTTGAAAAGGTCGGTGATGCGGGCGATGTCGAGCGCCTTCGCCTGTTCGACCGTGATCAGGTCCGGCTTGGCGATCGCCGCCACAGAAAGCGCCGGCGGCTCCATCACGGCGCGCGCCTGCCGGGTTTCGGGCTTGGTCATTACGGTCATGGTCTTTTTTCCTGTTCGGCGTCGCCCTATTCGGCGGCAATTTGATGCGCGGCGACGGCGTGGCCGTCCTTGCCGGCGCGATATTCGCTGTAGGCGGCGTTGAGCATGTCTTCGTCGCGATATTGCGGTACCCATCCCAACTCGCGCTTGCCTTTCGACACGTCGAGGACGCAGACCTCGTCGGCGATCAGATATTGCTCGGGATCCATGATCGGCATGTTCATCAGGTCGAAAAGGTCGAGCGTCCGCTTCACCGCCCAGCCCGGCGTCGGCAGCAGGAGGGAGCGCGATCCGGCGTGGCGGATCAGATCGCCGAGCAATTTCCTGACCGGCGGTGGATTGAGCGAGCCCAGATTATAGGCTTCGTTCGGGACGCCCGCCTTCCAGGCAAGCCTCGCCGCATCGGCACAGTCGAAGACGGAAATGAATTGGTAGGGATTTTTTCCTGAACCGATCATCGGCACCGGCAGGTTCCAGTCGATCAGCTTGAAGAGCTTTTCGAGGATGCCGAGACGGCCGGGTCCGATGATGAGGCGCGGGCGGAAGAGCGCAATATTCATGCCGCGCTCGCGCCAGATGGCGGCAAGTTCCTCGGTCTTGAGCTTCGAGAGACCATATTCGCCGAGCGGCGCCACCGGATGCTCTTCCGTCATCGGATGGACGACCGTGTGCCCGTAGATCATATCGGTGGTGAAATGGACGAGATTGGCCGCACCGGCCTTGTCCATCGCCAACATGATGTTCTCGGTGCCGTGATAGTTCACCGGGAAGAAGAAATCGTGCCTCCTGGCGCGCACCTGGATCGGCGAAAGCATCTTGGCCGAGAGGTTGTAGACCATGTCGTCGGGCTTGAGCCCCAGCGCCGCGATCGATGCCGGATCGGTGACGTCGCAGTGGACATGGCGCACATCGCGATAATGCGGCAGATGACTGTTGGCCACATCCGCGACGACGACCTCCTCGCCGTCGGCAAGAAGCTTTGGAGCGAGATGACGGCCGACAAAGCCGTCGCCACCGAAAATCACATGTCTCATTGTGCAAGCTCTTTGGTCTGGGAATTCGTCGGAGGGGTCGGGGAATTGATGGAGGCGGTCGTCTGGTCGTGAACGCGATGAGTCAGTCCCGAGCCCGATTGCGCGATGAGCACCGTGCCGATGCAGATGAAGGCGATGCCGGCGATGCGTAACGCGTTCAGGTCCTCGCGGAAGATGAAATAGGCAAAGATCGCGACCGCCACATAGGCGAGGCTCAGGAATGGATAAGCGAAGGAGAGTTCGACCTTCGACAGCACGAACAGATGCGACCCCATCGAGATGACGAAGGTGCACAGACCGAAGAAGATCCATGGATTGAAGACGATCTGAAACAGCTTCAGGACCGGGTTGACGCCTTCGAAGCTGAGTGAACCCATGCTGGTCATGCCCTGCTTCAGCATGAGCTGGGCCGCAGCATTCGTCATGACCGTGAAGAGGATGAAGCCGATATATTTCATGATAATTCCCGCGCCACTTCCCTTGTATCAAAAGAGGGAGAAAGTTTTCTTAATGAATTGATTCAATTTGTTTTTCCCATAGGTTCAACATTTTCGGAAAGCGTATGATTTTCTTCGGCTCACCTATTCCGCCGCATGCACATACTGTTCTCCGGCTTTGAGCCCGAGTGCCGTTCGCCGCCAGAAATCCGAGAGAAAAGCGGGATCGCGCAAGCTTTCAAGCGCTCGCCAGTTCGGGAAGGACGCCTCGAACACATGGCTGTCCATGCGCGCGTCCTTATAGGGATTGACGGCGCCGCCGGCGGCAATCGTGATGCGGTCGAGTTCCGTCAGGAGTGCCAGCGTACGGGCGCCGCGGTTTGGGAAATCCAGCGTCAGCGTGTAGCCTTGCCGTGGAAAGGACAGAAGGCCCGGCGAGCGCATCTGGCCGAACCGCTTCAGCACGGTGAGGAAAGACCCCTCGCCCGCCTTCCTGCTTACCGCCAGCATTTCCCTGACCGCAGTCTGCCCAGCCTCCAGCGGCAGAACGCTTTGGTGCTGGTAAAGGCCTCGGGGACCGTAGAGGCGGTTCCAGTGGCGGACGCCGTCGAGGGGAAAGAAGAAGTTCCGCCATGATGCGGGATGAATGGCCCCGGCCCTTGCCTTGCCGCGATAATAGGCTTCGTTGAAGAGCTTCAGGAACGGTTTGTTCAGGACGGTGAAGGGGACGCGGAAAGGAACCGAAAGGCGGTGCTCCCTCTTCTGCCGCGCCGGCGACGCCTCCGCGTGGTTGGCGGTCAGGAGGAGGCCCCGTCCCTCGCATGCACCATCCGCCAGCTGGTCGATCCATGCGACGGCATATTCGTTCGCCTCGTCCGCCGCCTCGGCGAGCGCAAAATAGCCGTCGAGCGACGCGAAAGGCGTGACCGTCTCCATGAGGTCCGGCAAGGAAATCCGGCGCAGCCTGATCCGCGCCGACCGGACCAGTCCGGTCAGCCCCATGCCGCCGATCGTGGCGCTGAAAAGCGTCGCGTTCGCGGTGCGGCTGCAGCGATAGGTCTGCCCATCGGACCTGAGCAGGGCGAGCGATTCGACATGGCAGCCGAAGGTCCCCCTGACATGGTGGTTCTTGCCGTGCACGTCATTGGCGATGGCGCCGCCGACGGTCACATATTGCGTTCCCGGCAGGACTGGAGGGAACCAGCCGAGCGGTACGGCATAGGCGATAATATCCGACAGGAAGACACCGGCTTCCGCCTCGATCACGCCGCTCCTGGCATCGAAGGACAGGATGCGGTTGGCCGGCCGCATGTCGACGACGCTGCCGCTGGCGTTCTGGCAACTGTCGCCATAGGTGCGGCCGTTGCCGTAGCCAAGCAGCGATCCGGGCTCCACATTGCCGGTCCGCAGGAGTTCGATCGCTGCCGACAGGGGCAGCGAGCGCCGCGTTTCGGCGACGTTGCGGCCAAAGCTCTGGAAGGAACCCGCCATCGTCACAGCCCGGCCGTGACGAGAAGAATTGCGCCGATCAGTATGACGATCTGGCTGCGCCAGTCGCTGATGATGAAGACGACGGGATCGTCGTGCATCTCGCTGCGGCGGGCGAGCACCCATATCCTGAGCGTGATGTAGAGGACGGCCGGCGCCAGCGGCCATATCATCCACGGATATTCGTAGAGTTCGCGTACACTGTTGCCGTCGATATAAAGCGCGAGCACCATCGCCGAACCGAATGCGGCAGCAACCCCGCCCTGCGCGATGATATCCCTGTCCTCCATCCTGTAGCCGCGCCCGGCGATACGGATGCCTTTTTCAATTTCGGTCCCGTCAAGCTCGACGTAGCGCTTCACGAGCGCAAGCGACAGGAAGAAGAAGATGGAGAAGGCGAGCAGCCAGAACGAAACCGGAATGCCCGTCACCGTCGCACCCGCGAGGATGCGCATGGTGTAGAGGGTGGCGAGCGTGAAGACGTCGATCAAGAGCATTCTCTTGATCGCGACCGAATAGGCTGTCGTCATCACCAGATAGCCGGCCAACACCGCCATGAAGAGAGGCGGCAGGAACAGCGCAATCGCGAAACTGATGACGACCAGGCAGGCGGAAACCATCAATCCGAACGGCACCGAGAGCATGCCGCTGGCAAAGGGCCTGTTCTTCTTTGTCGGATGGCGTCGATCGATCGAGGCATCGAAAAAGTCGTTGATGATGTAGATCGCCGAAGCCGCCGCGCTGAACGAGACGAAGGCAAGAAAGCAGGCGAGAAGCAGCGGCAGGTTGAGATATTGGTGATTGAGGACCGTCGGTACGACGATCAGCGTGTTTTTCAGCCATTGATGCGCACGCAGCATGCGCAGAATGGTTTTCCAGCCCGGCTTCCGCGACGGGAAAAGTTCGCTGCCATGCGTCTTCTGCCAGCGGGCGGCTGCGCGGTCGGGAGCAACCACGATCGCTTCGCGCGCAGCGTCGAAAACAGCAATGTCGTGCCGGCTGTTGCCGGCATAGTCGAAGCCTCCGTCGCCATAGGTCTCGACAAGCAGCGCGCGCTTCCGGACCGAGGTCAGGTTGCCGGTTTCGCTCGTGCAGAACGTGGCATCGAATAGACCGA
>SCRB01000188.1 GCA_004299545.1 Rhizobiaceae bacterium | reverse complement strand
CTTCCGCGACCGGCAAAAGCCGCCGCCCTCCCACCATCGAAGCCGTGAAGCGCGAAGCCCACGGCCATCCGCGCCGCGTTCGCGGCGCAGCCGGTCAGCCCTTTTCGACCTGACCGAATTCGAGGTCGACCGGAACGGCGCGACCGAAGATCGAAACTTCCACCTTGAGCCGGGACCGTTCCTCGTCCACTTCCTGCACGAAGCCGTTGAAGGAAGCGAAAGGCCCGTCGGCGACGCGCACCTGCTCGCCGACCTCGAATGTCACGGAAGGCTTCGGACGCTCGACGCCTTCCTGCACCTGGTTGAGGATGCGTTGCGCCTCAGCCTCGGTAATCGGCACAGGCTTGGAATCACCAAGAAAACCCGTGACTTTCGGCGTGTTCTTCACAAGGCTGAACACCGCGTCGGTGAGATTGGCCTTGAGCAGGACATAACCCGGAAAGAATTTACGCTCGGCGTCGACCTTGCGGCCGCGGCGGACCTCGACGACCTTTTCGGTCGGGACGACGATCTGTTCGATCTGATCGCTCAGCCCCTTCTGCTTGGCCTTGTTCTCAATGTCCTCCGCCACCTTCTTTTCGAAATTCGAATAGGCGTGGACAATGTACCAGCGCGCGGTCATCCCGGATGCTCTCCCTAATCAGTCTTACTGGCCGAGGCCGAGGACAAACCCGACGCCCCAGCCCATCAGCTGATCGGCGGCGAAAAAGAACATCGCCATGAGGAAGGCCATGACCAGAACCATCAACGTGGAAACCATCGTCTCGCGACGCGTGGGCCACGTAACCTTCTCGCCTTCCGCCCGCACCTGCTGGAGGAAGGTAAAAGGATTGGTCGTTTTTGACGCCATCTGCCGCTCTTCTCAACGCGCCCGGTATGCCGGAATCGCAATGTTTATGACCGGTCTTTCCGGCCCCGCCACCCAGCGGATATCCCGTCGCATGGAACGCCGCCACATCGAATCAATGCAACAATTTTTCCATGCAATTCGGGCGCGTAAAGCCGCCTGCCCGGCTTCACGCACCGCGTGAGTTGTCACTACATAGACGCTTGCCGGTCGCGATGCAAGGCCAGAGGCAAGGAATTCAATCTCAATATCGCGTCACAAGGTGGCAGGGGCAACAGGGCTCGAACCTGTGACCTGCGGTTTTGGAGACCGCCGCTCTACCAACTGAGCTATACCCCTAAACGCATGTCTTCCGAAAGCGGGATCGATTCAGGATAAAGACATATACAAAATCAAAAGCCTGAAGCGAGTGGAGCGAGTCCTGAAGATAGCGACGCGCTTTAGACGCGGCAAATCCGATAGTCGCTTCCGCCCGGCTTTGCAAGAGCGCCAACAGCGGCGAGCCGGCGCAGGGATGATGCAGCAACTGCCCCGCGCCGGATTTGTCCTTTTTGTTCCGTGATGGAGACGACGCCGCCGGCGCCTGCCGCAGGACGCTTTTCGCGTCCTGCAATTTTCGAATCGGTAAGGGCGACGGAGTGGCCGATCACTCCGTGATGGAGACGACGACGCCGGCGCCGACGGTACGGCCGCCTTCGCGGATGGCGAAGCGCAGCTTCTCCTCCATGGCGATCGGCACGATCAGTTCGACATCCATCGTCACATTGTCGCCCGGCATCACCATCTCGGTGCCTTCCGCAAGCTTCACCACCCCCGTCACGTCTGTCGTGCGGAAATAGAACTGCGGCCGGTAATTGGTGAAGAACGGCGTATGCCGCCCGCCCTCCTCCTTCGTCAGGATATAGGCTTCCGCCTTGAACTTCGTGTGCGGCGTCACCGAGCCCGGCTTGGCCAGCACCTGCCCGCGCTCCACACCCTCGCGATCAATGCCGCGCAGCAGCGCACCGATATTGTCGCCTGCCTGCCCCTGGTCCAGAAGCTTGCGGAACATCTCCACGCCCGTGCATGTCGTCTTCACCGTCGGGCGGATGCCGACGATCTCCAGTTCCTCGCCGACCTTGACCACACCGCGCTCGACGCGCCCCGTCACCACCGTGCCGCGACCCGAAATCGAGAACACGTCCTCGATCGGCATCAGGAAAGGCTGGTCGACAGGACGCTCCGGCGTCGGGATATAATCGTCGACCGCAGCCATCAGCGCACGGATCGCATCCTCGCCGATCGTCTTGTCCTTGTCCTCAAGCGCCGCAAGCGCCGAACCCTTCACGATCGGAATATCGTCGCCCGGAAACTCGTTCTTCGACAACAACTCGCGAACCTCAAGCTCGACAAGCTCCAGAAGCTCCTCGTCGTCGACCTGGTCCACCTTGTTCAGGAACACCACGATCGAGGGAACGCCAACCTGGCGCGCCAGAAGAATGTGCTCGCGCGTCTGCGGCATCGGGCCGTCCGCCGCCGATACAACCAGGATCGCACCGTCCATCTGCGCCGCGCCCGTGATCATGTTCTTCACATAGTCGGCATGGCCCGGGCAATCGACATGCGCGTAATGCCGCTTCTCCGTCTCGTACTCCACATGCGCCGTCGAGATCGTGATCCCGCGCGCCTTCTCCTCCGGCGCAGCGTCAATCTGGTCATACGCCTTGTATTCACCAAAATACTTCGTGATCGCCGCCGTCAAACTCGTCTTCCCATGGTCAACATGACCAATCGTCCCAATGTTCACATGCGGCTTCGTACGCTCAAATTTACCCTTCGCCAT
>SCRB01000187.1 GCA_004299545.1 Rhizobiaceae bacterium | reverse complement strand
GTTCTGGGGGCGCGGCGCGTTCTGCGGCTGGCTCTGCCCGTTCGGCGCGCTTCAGGAAATCCTCAACGCCATCGCCAAGAAGCTCGGCATCCGGCAATTGGCTATTCCTTTCTGGCTGCACCAGCGGCTGTGGCCGATCAAGTATATCGTATTCCTCGGCCTGTTCGGCATTTCCCTCTACTCTCTGTCCTTCGCCGAAGAGGCTGCCGAGGTCGAGCCGTTCAAAACGGCGATCGTGCTGCGCTTCATGCGCGAGTGGCCCTTCATCCTCTATGTCGGCGCGCTGCTTTCGGCCGGGTTGTTCGTCGAGCGCTTCTATTGCCGCTACCTCTGTCCCCTCGGTGCCGCGCTTGCGATCCCGGGTCGGCTGAGGATGTTCGACTGGCTGCGCCGCTACCGCGAATGCGGCAATCCTTGCGACCGTTGCGCCGTCGAGTGCCCGGTGCAGGCGATCCACCCTGAAGGCAATATCAATCCGAACGAATGCATCCAGTGCCTGCATTGCCAGGAACTGTATCACGACGATCACCGCTGTCCGGTGATGATCCAGCGGCGTCTGAAGTCGGAGAAGCGGGCGAGCGTCATGGGCAGTCCGAGGCCTACGCCCCCAAGGCCCGAAATGCCGCATCTCGACCGAGTCAAGGCCCGCGGCTCAATTGATTTGAAGCAAAGATAGTCCGCCGTGCCTGTGGCACGGATCACAAGGCCGCCCGAACTCCCAAGCAAAGGAAACACTTCGATGACTGATCACGACAAAGATCTTCAATCCGGAACGCAGGAAAACGGGCCCGGAGGGAGCGGACGTTTCGAGATGCGCCGCCGCAGCCTGCTCCTGAGCGGCGCGGCGCTCGCCGGCGCCGCCGGACTTGGGTTCTCCTCTTCCGAGCTGCGGGCCCAGTCGCAGGGCGGCGGACAGTCCGTCGAGGTCAAGCCAGGCGATCTGGATGAATATTATGGCATCAACAGCAGCGGGCAGACCGGCGAGGTGCGAATCCTAGGCATTCCGTCAATGCGCGAGATCATGCGCATCCCGGTGTTTAACCGTGACAGCGCCACGGGTTGGGGGCTGACCAATGAGAGCCGCAAGATCCTGACCGAGGGTCTGCTGCCGGAAACGAAGAAGTTCCTCGATACCCGGGGCGGGGTTCTGGTCAACGGCGACGCCCACCATCCGCACATGTCGTTCACTGACGGTACCTATGACGGCCGCTACATCTTCATCAACGACAAGGCCAATTGCCGCGTGGCTCGCATCCGCTGCGATGTGATGAAGTGCGACAGGATCGTTGAAATCCCCAACGCCTCCGATATCCACGGCCTGCGCCCGCAGAAATATCCGCGAACGGGCTACGTCTTCGCCAACAGCGAGCACATCATTCCGATACCGAACGACGGATCGGTGCTGGATGACGACAAGTCGAAATACTGGTCGGTCTACACGGCGCTGGACGGCGACACGATGAAGGTGGCGTGGCAGGTTCTCGTCGACGGCAACCTCGACAACACCGATGCGGACTACCAGGGCAAATATTCCTTCTCCACCTGCTACAATTCGGAGAAGGGCTTCGTTCTCGAGGACATGACGAGCGCGGAGCAGGACTGGGTCGTCGTCTTCAACATCAAGCGTATCGAGGAAGCCGTCAAGAACGGCGATTTCAAGCTCATGGGCGGCGTGCCGGTCGTCGACGGGCGGCACGGCTCGCGCTACACGCGCTACGTGCCGCTGTCCAACAACCCGCACGGCGTCAACACGGCCCCCGACGGCATCCACGTGGTCGTCAACGGCAAGCTCTCGCCCACGACGACGGTGCTCGACGTACGGCTGCTCGAGGCGCTTTTCGACGACAAGATCAAGCCTCGCGACGTGGTGGTCGCCGAGCCGGAAGTGGGTCTCGGTCCGCTCCACACCGCCTTCGACGGAAAGGGCAATGCCTTTACGACCACATTCCTCGATAGCCAGGTCGTCATGTGGAACATCGACAAGGCGAAGCGGCTTTACAAGGGCGAGAAGGTCGATCCGATCCTGCAGAAGCTCGACGTTCATTATCAGCCCGGGCACAACCACACTTCCATGGGCGAGACGAAGGAAGCCGATGGAAAGTGGCTGATCTCGCTCAACAAGTTCTCTAAGGACCGCTTCCTGCCGGTCGGGCCGCTGCATCCCGAGAACGACCAGCTGATCGACATCTCCGCGGGGCAGATGAAGCTGGTCCATGATGGTCCGAGCTTCGCCGAGCCGCACGACATCTGCATCGTTCATCGCTCGAAAATCCGGCCGCTCGCCGTCTGGAAGCGTGACGATCCGATGTGGGAGGACGTCCGTGCACAGGCGAAGAAGGACGGCGTGAAACTCGAGGAAGCCGCCAACGTCATTCGCGACGGCAACAAGGTCCGCGTCTACATGACCTCGGTGGCGCCGGTCTACAGCCTTACTAAGATCGAAGTCGAAGAGGGCG
The DNA here is from genome assembly GCA_004299545.1 of Rhizobiaceae bacterium. GTDB lineage: Bacteria > Pseudomonadota > Alphaproteobacteria > Rhizobiales > Rhizobiaceae > Mesorhizobium_L. Next base: position 82 of record SCRB01000187.1, on the reverse strand, counting down.
ATGAGGTTACGGTCGCCATCACGAATATGGACGACGTCGAGGACCTGACGCACGGCTTCACCATCGTTCGGTATGGCGTGGC
>SCRB01000186.1 GCA_004299545.1 Rhizobiaceae bacterium | reverse complement strand
GGATCTGCAGCCACAGCCGGGAGGCGCCGGCACCGCCGCCGACGGTGATCTCCTCGCCGCGGTAGCCGGCCTCGGCCATGGTGTCGAGGATCAGGCGCGTTCCAAAGCCGATGCCTTCCATGATAGCGCGAAAGACATGGTGCGGCTCATGCGCGAGTGTCAGGCCGATGATCGCACCACGGGAGAGAGCGTCCGTATAGGGCGTGCGGTTCCCCTGGAAATGGTCTTGAACGATGAGGCCGTCGCTGCCCGGTTCGAGTTCCGCGGCCTTGCGGTTGAGTTCGCCAAGGTCCATCGTGCCGTTCATCATCCGGCCGAGCCAGGCGATGATCGAGCCGGTCGATGTCTGCCCGCCTTCGACGAGATAGCGTCCCGGATAGATGGTGTCGGAATAGGCCCCCCAGATGCCGGGGGCGTGGACGGGCCTGTTCGTGACACCGAACTGCAGGTGCGAGGAGCCGGTGATCAGGGCGAGTTGGCCGGGCTTGGCTACACCGAGGCCGATCATGCCGATCAGCGCATCGACGCCGCCCTGGACGAGCTTGACGGAGGTGCCGAGCCCGAGTTCGGCGGCTGCCTCTTTCGTCAGCGTGCCGATGACCTCACCCGCACGGACGAGCCGCGATGGCCATTTGTCCTTGAGTGCGCCAAGCCCGAGCCTCTCGATCAGGGACAGGGGCCAGCCGCCTCGGTCCGTCGAATAGTGCCAGCGCAACGAGGCGTTGCTGAGGCTACCGGTACGCTCGCCGGTGAGGCGCATCGTCATGAAGTCCTGATATTCGCAGATCGTGTGGGTACGCTCGAACGTCTTCGGTTCGTGACGCGACAGCCAAAGCGCCTTCGGGATCATCCACTCCGCCGAGACGGGGCCGTGGCCCGCGCCGTTCACCATGAGAGCTTCATCGCCGGTCGCCAGAACCTCCTCGGCTTCCTTGTCGGCGCGCACATCCATCCAGATGATCGCCGGGCGCAGCGCATTGCCGTTTTCGTCAAGCGCGACGACGGTACAGCAGGTCGTCGCGAGCGACAGCGCCTCGATCTCGGAGGGTCCGATTCCTGCTGCGGCAATCGTCCTGCCCGATGCGGTGACGAATGCGCGCCACCAGTCTTCGGGATCCTGTTCGGCCCGCGCGCCGCTCGAGAAATGCGTCTCGTAAGGTACCGCCTCGCTTGCGATGCAAGTTCCGCCGAGATCATAGATGCGCGCGCGCACGCTTTCGGTCCCACCGTCGGCCGTGAGGAAATATCCCATATGACTCCTCCGTTTCCGTGCCCGTTCAGTCGTGCCGACGCAAAGCCCTGAAAACCTGTGTGGCCTTGGCGCCCTGCTTCGGCGCGGCGCCGAAACGTTCGGCCGTATCGCTCATCTTGCACCCCCATTGCCCGGATCCGAAAGGATATCGAGAAAGTCGCGCGGCTGGTCCCATTGCGGCATGTGACCCGAGCCCGCCATCAGATGAATAGCGACGCGCGGCGGCAGGGCCGTCACCTGCTCCCATGGAATGATCCGGTCCTGGAGGCCGAAGACGACGCTTACGGGCATCTTCTCCGCAAGCGTGGCCAAGGCGGGCAGGATGTCAAGCCGCTGACCACCGGAGGACCCGACCGCATCGCCGGCAAGGCCGATCAGGCGGCCTCGCGCCATGTCTGCCGCCAATTGTGAAAGCGCTGAGTGTGAAAGCTCCGACCCGCGCACGGAGAGCCGCCGGAGCAGGTGGCTGATCTCGCCCGCCGACATGGCCCTTGCCATGCCGTGAATGAAATCGGCATCGATCCGCAGGCCGAGGCCTGCCGGCGCGACCAACGTCAGGCGCGCGACGAGACCGGGCCGCGTCTCGGCGAGTGCGATCGCCGCGGCGGAACCGAGCGAGTGGGCGACAAGGTGGAAACCGCTCTTATGCGGCAGCCTGTCGATGAAGGACGGCAAGGGCGCGGTGAAGTCGGCGATCCGGGCCGCCTCGATCGTGGTTGCGCCATGGGCAGGCAAATCCGGCACGACGACACGATATCCGGAGCGCGCCAGACCGGATGCGGTTGCCGCCCAGACCGCATGGTCCGCCGCGAAACCGTGCAGCAGCAGGATCGGTTTTCCCGTCCCGGGCCCGCTTTCGGCATAGGCGATCCTGCCGCCGGGCAGGTCGGTGAAGAGAATATCCCCGCTATTTGCCGCAGCGGTCGTCTGTGTGCCGTTCTCCCCCGCAGCGTCAAGCACGTCCTGGCGTTCGACGCGGAAGCGCGGCCCCGATCCCCTGATCGCGGCGATATTGACGCCGTACTGACGGGCAAGGCGCCGTGCCAGCGGCGTCGCGCGCGCACGGCTGCCGGGTATCGGCGCAGCGGCCCTTAGAGACGCCGGAGTCTTCAAGGGAACAGGAGTCTTGTTGGGAACAGGCGCGGCCTTGCCCGGTTCCGGCGACGCGGCCGGCGCGGCGATCGCGGCCTCGCCCTCAATCGTCTGACGGGCTATCGCCTCGCCCACCGCCACGGTCTCATTCTCCTTGCGCAGGATCTCGACCAGCCTGCCGGCATGAAGCGCGGGATATTCGGCAACCGTCTTGTCGGTTTCGATCTCGATGATCGCCTCGCCGCGCTCGAAGGGCTCGCCCTCGTTCTTCAGCCAGCGCACGATGCGGCCCTCTTCCATCGTCTCGCCGAGGCGCGGCATCGGAAGATCGACGATTTTGGCTTCAGCCGTTGGCGCCATTGGCTCCCCGGCGGCGATATCCGGCCATTCGGTACCGTCATCGATTTCGATATGCGCGAGCGGTGCGCCGACGGCGAGCTGGTCGCCCTCGAGCGCCAGCCTTTGCGTCAGCTTGCCGTCGCCAAGCGCAGGATATTCCACGACTGTCTTGTCCGTCTCGATTTCGACGATCGGTTCGCCGCGATGGAAAACATGACCCTCTTCGACGAGCCAGCTGGCGATGCGGCCTTCATCCATGGTCTCGCCGAGCCGTGGCATGTTGAGCGTGCGTGTCACCATCTGACGAGACGCTCCCCCACATCGCGGATAAGGTCGACCCCCGGCACGCTCGCCGCTTCGAGAGCGGGCGAGACGGCAATCGGCACGTCCTCGCCGGCGACCCGCGCGACGGGTTGCTCGAGAAAGTCGAAACACTCCTCCGTAATGCGGCTTGCAAGCTCCGCTGCGACACCCGCCGTCAGGACGCCCTCGCAGACGACCATCGCCTTGCCGATGCGCTCGACTTCCATCCGGATCGTGTCGAAGTCGAGCGGATTGAGCGTCCTGAGGTCGATGACGGTTGCCTCCACGCCACGTTCGGCCAATTGCCCCGCCGCCTCCATGGCGAAGCGCAGCTGCCGCGAGTAGGTGACGATGACGAGATCGTCACCGCGCCTGCGGATTGCGGCCTTGCCCCAGGGAAGGGCAGGCGCATCGAGATCGACCTCCTCTTTTTGGGCATAGAGCGCCTTGTGCTCGATGAAGACCACGGGGTCAGGCAGCGTCAGGCTGTGGCGGAGCAGGTGATAGGCGTCCGCCACCGTTGCCGGCATCGCGAGCCGCAGGCCCGGTGTATGCATGATCCAGCCTTCCAGACTCTGCGAATGCTGCGCGCCAGCCGAGCGGCCAGTGCCGCCCTGCGTGCGCAGGACCATGGGCACGCCGATCTGCCCGCCGAACATATAGCGGATTTTGGCCGCCTGGTTGGCGAGCTGATCCATCGACATGCCGAGGAAGTCGATATACATGAGTTCGGCAATCGGGCGCAGGCCCGTCATGGCCGCACCGACGGCGACGCCGACAATGCCGGGCTCGGAGATCGGTGTGTCGATCATGCGCTCGGGGCCGTAGGTCTTGATGAGATCCTTGGTGACGCCATAGGCTCCGCCGTAGCGGCCGACCTCTTCGCCGATAACGACGATGTCATCGTCTTCCGCCATCGCTTCGTCGATGGCGCGCCGCAAGGCATCCCTGTATGTCATGCTCACCATCGGTCAATTCCTGGCTAGAACGCGGTCGAGGCGGATTTTCAGCGGCTCGGGCTCCGGTTCGCCTTCGGCATAGACGTCCCTGAACATGGAGCCGAGCGAAGGTGCCTGTGCCGAGACGGCGAAGTCTATGGCGTCATCCATCTCCTTGCCGATTTCACCGTCGAGCGTGCCGAGGGCATTTTCCCCGGCCAGCTTTTCCGAAATCAGGCGATCGCGCGCGAATTTCACCGGATCCTTCTTGCGGCCCTCGATCTCCTCTTCCTCGCTGCGGTAGGGACTCTTGTCCATGCGCGCATGCCCGTAAAAGCGATAGCAGGAGACGGCGAGGAATCCGGGGCGGCCGCCGCGGGCCTCGTCGACGATCGAGCGTGCCCGGTTTCGCACCTCTTCAACGTCGAGCCCGTCCACGCTATGGCCGTTCAAACCGAAGGCCAGGGCGCGTTCGTGGAGGTTCGTGGCGCGTGTCGCCTGATCGATGCGGGTCCCCATGCCGTACTGATTGTTGATGCAGACGAAGACGACCGGTAGGTCCCAGAGCGCGGCCATGTTCATACTCTCGTAAAGGATACCCTGCTGCATGGCGCCGTCGCCGAAAAAGGCTACGGATACGGAATCACGCTTCTTGCGTTTGGCCGAAAGACCGGCACCGACCACCGCCGGAATGCCGCCGCCGACGATCGCGTTGGCGCCAAGATGGCCGAGCTGCATGTCGGCAATGTGCATCGAGCCGCCCTTGCCGTGGCAATAGCCGTCCATCTTGCCGGCGATCTCCGCCATCATGCGTCTCGGCTCGGCACCGCGGGCAAGGAAGATCCCGTGGCCGCGATGATGCGTCGTGAACGTATCCTGGAGCTTCATCACGGCACAGATGCCCGCGGCGGCCGCCTCTTCGCCGATCGAAAGGTGCAGCATCGAACCCGCGCTTTCTCCGCGGACGAAAAGTTCGCCGACGCGCTCTTCGAAACTGCGTATGCGCCGCATGGTACGGTAGAGGTCGGGAAGAGCACTGTTGTGATCCTTGGGGGCCTGTCCGCTTCCGCCCATTGGCGTTGTCGCCCCGCTGTCTGCCGTATGCTTCAGAGACAAGAGACCTTCCTTCCTAGAAAAACCGGATTTCGCCGCGCAAGACCGCCAGTGCCACGGCCGCGATCATGACCACTCCACGAACGATGTTCTGGAGATAGAAAGGGGCGCCGAGGAGGTTGAGCCCGTTATCGAGCATGCCGATGATGATCACGCCGATGACGGTACCTTCCACGGAGGCACGGCCGGGGCGGAATGCCGTCATGCCGATGAAGACCGCAGTCAGGGAGTCCAGCAGATAGGGTTCACCCGCGCCCGGTTGGCCGGTTCCCAGCCGCGCCGTCAGCATGACGCCGGCGATGCCCGCTCCAGTCGCCGATATGATCATGGCGATCTGGCGGCAGCGATTGACGTTGATGCCGGAAAGGCGGGCGGCGACGATGTTCGTGCCGGTCGCGACGGTGGCACGCCCGTAGCGGGTATGGTTGATCAGCACATAGATGAGGACAACGACAATCGCCGCGATGATGACGGGGATGGGCAGGAAGCCGAAGAGCCTTCCGGTCGACAAATAGTAGAAGGCATCGGGCATCTGCGCGTA
>SCRB01000185.1 GCA_004299545.1 Rhizobiaceae bacterium | reverse complement strand
CACCGATCGACGTTGAGCGCCTCTTTAGGACCTTGCCGAAGACGCCAGGTTCCTACGATCGTAGCGTCTCCTTGGAGAAGACGCTGGCGCTCGTCCCGGAGCTTCGCCGCCGATATGGTATTACGCGCATGAGCGATCCGACACGTCTCGATCGCATCGCGATTCCCACGATCTGCGCCATCGTACCGGACTCCGATGACGTCATCAGCAACTACAGCGGTAAAGGGCCGACGCGCGAGCATGCCATGGCCAGTGCCGTCATGGAAGCAATGGAGCGGCAGATCTGCGCGCAGTTTGATCCGCCGGCGCTTGATCTGCGCCCATGCGATGTAGAAGGCGGCCTCGATCTCCGTGGCTTGGGTCTAGTTGACGAGGCGTGGGAGCGTCCTTGCCCGTTCATCGCCGGAACGGATCTCTCGAGCGGTCAGATTGTCCCCGTTCCGCTGGCGCTGGTGCGTTGTCCCTGGAACGGGGCGAGGACATTTGGAACGAGCTCGAGTAACGGCCTTGCCTCGGGGAATAACCTCACGGAGGCAGTCTACCACGCGCTCTTCGAGCTCGTGGAACGGCATATCTGGAGCCTCACGCACGCGAAAGCCCACCTTCGCCCAAAGTATCTGGTGGAGGCGCTCGCACGCCGTTTGGGTACCGAACCGGATTTCTCGACCTTCGTCGATGACACCGTGGTAAGAGAGATTCAACTGCCAACCGGCCGGCCTCGACTTGATGGGCTCGTACGTGAGATCGCAGCCGCCGGCTTGGGCCTCCGTGTGCTCGCGCTGGAGGAGCCGAGTCTGCCCATCTGCGCTATCGCCAGTATCCGGCAGTTCGATGCCGATCCGCCGCTGGCACACATGGGCCTAGGATGTTCGTGGTCTCCGGAGCATGCGGCATCGCGAGCCATTACCGAAGCCATCCAGGGGCGGATCGTTGATTTTCAAGGAGCGCGGGAAGACATGCTCCTTGAAGACGATCCGCGAACGTGCTACGGAAATCACGGCCGCCGGCGCTCGTCACTTCCTCACGGGCGCTGGTATTTTGACGCGTCGGCGCCTGCGGTAGAGCTCGGCGATCTGGCCGACCGTTCCTGCAGGGATCTTGCGAGGGAGCTGCGTGCCTTGACCGAGGCTGTTCGGGGAGTCGGCGTCTCTCAGGTCGTGGCCGTCGACCTTTCGCCGGCAGACCTTCCCATTGCCGTCGCGCGCGTCATCGCCCCAGAACTCGAGACGGGCATAGTAGATGGCCGCATCGGCCCGGCACTTCGCAAGATCTTTGGATCTGAGCCTCATGCCCAGGAGTCTGATCGATGACAAAGGCGGCTTCACAGCCGGATGCGCAGCAGCTCTTGGGGCGCGAGACCGAGCGCAAGGCCTTGCTGGACGTGCTCGAGCGGGTTTCGAAAGATCGCGCCGCAGGCACGGTTTCGATCGTGGGTGCGTCGGGGCAAGGGAAGACCGCGCTCCTGGCGCAGTTCATAGCGGATGCCGTTGCGCGCCGCTGGACCGTGTTCAATGTTGTCGCACACGAAAGTCAGTCGAATGTGCCACTGGCCGCAGTTCGGCGCTTGTTGTACGGAATCGTCGATCAATTAGGCGTAGATATAGCGCGTCGATACGTCAGCGGACTCGAACATGACCTCTTCGCTCGGGATCCTGTGCTGGCAAAGCGCTTCGGCGTCGAGAAGCTGGCGGGGGACGAGGATATCTACCGCTTTCAGCGATCGTTTGTAGCGCTGCTCGAAGGCATGCTACTTGATCTTCCCATCGTTCTCGCCGTCGATGACGTCCAATGGATCGACGGGGAAAGCCTCAGAACGCTGAAGCTGGCCATCGCGGATTTG
>SCRB01000184.1 GCA_004299545.1 Rhizobiaceae bacterium | reverse complement strand
AGCAGGACACGCCGGCAGAGTTCTTCGACCATCCGCAGCACGAGCGGACGAAGATGTTCCTCAGCCAGATTTTGCGTTGAATAAAGTCAGATTTCCGCGCCCCAGCCGTAAAGCCAGTCGAGGTCTGCCGCGAGCTTTTCGGGCGAGCGTGTTTTGAGGACAAGGTTGCGGGCGAGCGCGATCGGACCCGACGCGTGCCAGGCAAAGTGGTTGAAAGCGCCGCGCCGGGCGGCGCGGCGGATGCGCGGCCGGCGAAGTGTCTCGTAGCGCACCAGCGCCTGTGGCAGATCGTCCGGCACAGTCGCGGCTACAGAAGCAAGCACCGCCGCGTCCTCGATCGCCATCGCCGCACCTTGCGCCGCAAACGGCGTCATCGCATGGGCGGCATCGCCAATCAGGGCTATGCCCCTGCCGTCCGTCCAGCGTCCCGATGGATCGACCGTGTGGATCGGCCAGGCCGTCCATGGTCCGGCTTTTTCAGGCAGGCATGCAAGCGCGGGCGCCCAGTTTGCCGTCGCTTGGGTGAGCGGCCTTGTATCGGGCCTTGCAGACCATGAACCGGACGGCACATCCCCCTTCATCAGGGCTGCGAGGTTTATGCCGCCCCCCGCCTTCATAGGATAGGCGATCAGGTGCGCGGCGGGGTGCAGGAAGGCGCTGACGCTGTCGGCAGGAAGAACGGCCGCAAGAGGGCTGCCACTCTCTACCGTTGCACGCCATGCCATCTTTCCGGACGATCGGCTGCGCGCCGCTCCCGCCACGAAATGCCGCGCCACCGACCAAACACCGTCCGCTCCAATCAGGAGATGTGAGCGTAATTCACTGTTTCCACTTCCCGTTCCAATTGCGGTAACCGTCCCTTCCTCGTCGAAAGCGACATGCTCTAAAGTGGCGCCCAGCATCAGGTGTATGTTGGGACGCTCTTTGACCGCGTCAACTAGCGCGGCCTGCAGATCGGCCCGATGAAGCACCAGATAGGGAGCTTTCCACCGCCTCTCGGCTTCGGCCCCGAGAGGGACTTCCGCCAGAAGCGCGAGCGTGACGGCATCACGGAGCATAACGGCCCGCGGCTGTGTCGAAACGGGCAGCAGCCGATCGAGCACGCCCAATCGGAACAGGATGCGGGTCGCGTTGGGGGAAAGCTGGAGGCCCGCCCCAATCTCAGTCAGGCGCGCGGCCCGCTCGATGACCGTCGTCTCAAAACCTTCACGGGCGAAAGCAAGCGCTGCCGTCAACCCGGCTATGCCGGCGCCGGCGATGAGGACCCGGCGTGGCGTCTTCTTCATTCCCGAGCCTGGATCAGCCGAAATCGCGTATACGCCGGAGCGTCTGCTCGACCGCTACGCAGCCTGAACGACATAAAGGCAGCCGGCCGGCTGAGTCTCGTCGGCATGGAGCGAGGCGTCATAGCGGTAGAGCGTCGAACAATAGGGGCAGACCTTTTCCGCATCGTCGCCCATGTCGAGATAGACATGGGGGTGGTCGAAAGGCGGGTTGGCTCCCACGCACATGAATTCCCTGACACCGATGGCGATGACCGGATAGCCGGCGTCGTTCTGGAAATGCGGGATGGAATGGCCGGCCATCGAATGTCTCCTGTAGGGTGTTCAGTCCGCCAACGATGTTCTCGTGCTTGCGTTTGTATCATAAGAGGGCAGGATGCAAGATAGGTGATATGAAACTGTCGTAAAAGCCTGTCAGGACAAGAGATCATTGCCATGTCCCGATAGCACAGCAGGTGAATTGATGGCGGAGTTGAAGCCGGTTCAGGCGGAATTCGCAACGGAGCCGATGCCGCGAGGACAAGCGGCGACGGGCGATCCCGACCGCTTCGTCAATCGCGAATTCTCCTGGCTTCAGTTCAATCGGCGCGTTCTCGAAGAATCGCAGAATCCGAATCATCCGCTGCTGGAGCGTGTGCGGTTCCTTTCGATCTCCGCCACCAATCTCGACGAATTCTTCATGGTCCGTGTCGCCGGCCTTGCCGGGCAGGTCCGGCAGGGGATCGTCACCAAGAGCCCTGACGGTCGTACGCCCGAGCAGCAACTGGACCAGATATTGCTGGAGGTCGGCCGCCTCCAGAACGACCAGCAGGCGAGCCTGTCGAAGCTGCGTCAGTTGATGCGGCTGGAGAGGATCGAAATCATTTCGGCCGATGCTCTTTCGGGGGACGATCGCGAATGGCTCGAACGCCATTTCATGGAAGCCATCTTTCCGGTACTGACGCCATTGTCGATCGATCCGGCGCATCCTTTTCCGTTCATTCCCAATCTGGGCTTTTCGGTCGCCCTGACGTTGAGGCACCTTCGCGACGGCGAAGTGATGACGGCGCTGCTGCGCCTGCCGGTTGCGCTCCGCCGTTTCATCAGGCTGCCGGATCGGCATGACATGGTGCGCTTCATCACGCTGGAGGACGTGGTCGCGCTTTTCATCGAGAAACTCTTCCCGGGCTACGAAGTCAGGGGGTCCGGCACGTTCAGGATCATCCGCGATTCGGATATCGAGGTGGAGGAAGAGGCGGAGGACCTGGTGCGCTTCTTCGAGACGGCGCTCAAACGGCGGCGGCGCGGTTCGGTGATCCGCATCGAGTTCGACAGCCAGATGCCCGAACCGCTCCGGGAGTTCGTCGCCACGGAGCTCGGCGTTCTGCCGGGTCGCATCAGCGTTCTGCCCGGACCGCTTGCCGTCAACCAGATATCGGAGATCGTCAGCCTGCCGCGCGACGACCTCAAATTCATGCCCTACAACCCGCGCTTCCCCGAGCGTATCCGTGAGCATGGCGGCGACTGTTTCGCGGCGATCCGGGAGAAGGACATCATCGTCCATCACCCTTATGAGTCCTTCGACGTGGTGGTCCAGTTCCTGCGCCAGGCGGCGATCGATCCCGACGTGGTCGCCATCAAGCAGACGCTCTACCGCACCTCCAACGACAGCCCGATCGTGCGTGCGCTGGTCGATGCGGCTGAACTGGGCAAGTCCGTCACCGCGCTGGTCGAATTGAAGGCGCGCTTCGACGAGGAGGCGAACATACGCTGGGCGCGCGACCTCGAACGCGCCGGCGTGCAGGTCGTGTTCGGCTTCGTCGAACTGAAGACGCATGCCAAGATGTCGCTTGTCGTGCGGCGCGAGGACAACCGCCTCCGGAACTATGTGCATCTGGGCACCGGGAACTACCATCCGGTCACAGCCCGGATCTACACGGATCTTTCCTTCTTCACCTCCGATACGGCCATCGCCCGCGACGTGGCGCAGATCTTCAACTTCATCACCGGCTATGCGGAGCCGACGAAGGAAATGGCGCTCGCCGTTTCGCCTTTCACGCTGAGGACGCGCATCCTCAACCACATCCATGACGAGATAGAGCATCTGAAGGCCGGCCGCCCGGCGCAGATCTGGATGAAGATGAATTCGCTCGTCGATCCGGTCATTATAGACGCACTGTATGAAGCGGGCCGGGCCGGCGTCGAGATCGATCTCGTCGTTCGCGGCATATGCTGCCTCAGGCCGCAGGTTCCCGGCCTTT
>SCRB01000183.1 GCA_004299545.1 Rhizobiaceae bacterium | reverse complement strand
AACTCCAACATGCTCGCCTCTCATTCCTATGCTGACGCCGCTCCCGGAAATCGCGCAGGCAGTCACAGCGCGGACGCGACGTCGATGCCGATCCCGAACGGTCGCCGGCAAGGTCGCGTTGCACTTACCCGGAGAAAGCTCAAGGTGTTTGTCTGGCGACTGGACAAATCGAAAGTGACCTGGGCTATCGTGGGCGTCGCCTATGTTGTGCTGTACGCACTTTTTATCACGAGAAGGATTTGACTCCGTTTGAACTGCGCCATTTAATGGCTCTCGCAGAAGTACGTTTGGATCGTACGTTCCAGCATAGCCCGATTAGCTGGATGCACGCCGTTCCGATTTGACTATGAACTCGGCGGTGTCGTTGATGCCCGTATCTCCTTCGTCATGTCCATGCTGGACATTGCGTCCGCCTAGTTGCTGGCTGTCAAATGCGGGGTTGCGGGAATTGCCGGACGTGAGAAAAGGGTTGCACTCTCCACGGGTGCTCTCACATGTCCGACGCTTCTCCCCTTTCCGGCAACGCTGCCGACTCGTTCTCTTCCCGCCTCTTCGGCCTGTTGAGCAGTAGCGCTACTGCCACACCGGTTACGACGACTCCAGTTGTCGCACTGGCCGCCGCTCGCGCTGCTCAGTATCGGATTCCCGCGAGCATCGCACTGGGCGCCGGTGGTGCCAAAGCCAAGTTCGCCGGGAACATCGAAGCGATCCGCGTGCTGCGGGTCGTCGAAAGCGAGGGTCGCGGTGCCACCGACGCCGAGAAAGACATCCTCGTTCGCTATGTCGGTTGGGGCGGCCTGCCGCAGGCGTTTCGTCGCCCGAACGGCGTGGCCGCCGATGGGTGGTTGACGGAGGTCGAAACTCTCGAATCGCTCCTGTCGCCGGCTGACCTCGATGCCGCCCGCCGCTCGACCCAGGACTCGCACTACACGCCCCGTGACGTGATCGAGGCCATGTACGCTGGACTGCAGCGGCTCGGCTTCACCGGCGGGCACGTGCTTGAGCCTGCCGTCGGTACCGGCCACTTCATCGGCCTTGCGCCTGACGCGTTGCGCGAAGCCATGCGCTGGACGACGGTGGAGCTGGACACGATTACCGCCGGCATTGCGAAAGCTCTCTACCCTGAAGCGAATGTCATCCATCGAGCCTTTCAGGATGTGGTGGTGCCCGGGGCCAGCGTTGACCTGGTCATTGGCAACCCGCCGTTCGGAAACACCATCGTCCACGACTCGGCCAACACGGATCTGGCCGGCTTTTCACTCCACAATTTCTTTTTCGCCCGAGCGCTCAAGGCGCTGGTTCCCGGCGGACTGTTGGCGATGGTGGTGTCATCGTCCTTGATGGACAAATCAAGCGGGATGGAGCGCCGCTGGATGGCAGAGCGTGCCCACCTGGTCGGTGCGATCCGGCTACCGAACGACGCATTCAAAGCCAACGCCGGCACCTCGGTAACAACAGACATCGTGTTTCTGAAAAAATTATTGCCGGGGGAGGTGGTGCAGAGTGACCTTTGGGCCGGCCTGGGGCAGATCGAAGATGCTCTAGGCGGAGACCCGATTGAGGTCAACGCATACTTTGCCGCTCACCCTGAAATGATGCTCGGCCACATGGCCCGGGTAGGATCGATGTACTGCGCCGATGCTCCGGCACTGACTCCCATTCCGGGAGCCATCCTGGCCGACCAGCTGGCGAGCGCCATCGCGTTGCTGCCCGAAGGCATTGCTCAGGCGCCAGTGTCCACGAAGGACTGTGCCGTGCAGTTCCCGGCCATCCCGCAGGACGTCCCGGTATTCGGCCACTACATCGCGCCGGACGCCTCGATCTGGATTCGCGAGGCGGATGTCCTGGACAGTCAGGCTGCCCGCCGGATTGACGTGCAAGGCCGCGACCATGCTCGGCTATCCGGGTTGATCCAGCTTCGCACCGCACTGCGCGCCGTCCTCTCTACTGAGTTGTCGAATGCGCCCGATGGCGAGATTGTCGCCCTGCGTGAAGCCCTCAATACCTCGTACGACACCTTTGTCAGTTCCTTCGGGTTCCTGAATTCAACCGCCAACGTGAACGCCTTTCGTGATGACGCCGACGCGTACCTTGTTCGCGCACTCGAAGCCGATTACCAGCGGCTGGACGCGCTCGACGTTGAACGCCGTGGACTGACGCTTCCGAAGGGCCGCAGCACGTTGGAGATCGCTGAGAAGGCCGCGATCATGCATGGCCGGGTGCTCCATCCGAGCATCACCCCTCGTGCCGAAACTGCTTCCGACGCCCTGGCCATCAGCTTGAACATGACCGGCCGCGTCAATGTGCCCATGATGGCTGAGTTGCTGGTGACCGATGAGCAGTCGGTTATTGATGAACTGGGCGACGCGATCTTCCGGACGCCGAGCGGGCATTGGGTGCCCGCCGACCTGTACCTCAGCGGGAACGTCAAGGCGGCGCTGGCCTCTGCTCGCGCTGCTGCCGCTCAAAACACTGACTTCGTCCGGAATGTAGCCGCTCTTGAGGCTGTGCAGCCCGCCGATCTTCCCCCGGGTGACATCTATGTCGCGCTCGGATCGCCGTGGGTGCCCGGGCAGGTCTACGCGGACTTTGCCGCTGAGATTCTTGGACTCGGCTATGTTTCCGTGACGCTGGTCGAGGAAGTTCAGAGATTTATTGTGCGTGCCGGCTCGTGCGGCCACAGCCGCTTCGGCATCGATGGCATGTCCGCACGTGAGATTTTTGCAAAGGCTGTCAGTCGCGAGGCCATCACGATCACCAAGCGCACGGCGGATGATCGCTATGTTCTGGATCCAGTTGCGACTGATGCGGCTCGGCAGGCTGTCGAGTTGATGGCAGAGGCTTTCGTCGACTGGGTGTGGAACAACCCAGAACGTCGCGAGCAGCTGACTCGCATCTACAACGACCGATTCAATACCGACGCGCCCCGCCGCTATGACGGCAGCCATTTGACCTTTCCGGGTAAGGTCTCTGATGACGTCATCAAGTTGCGCACGAGTCAGGTGAACGCGATCTGGCGGATGATTCAGGATGGCGTCGTGCTTCTCGATCATGTTGTTGGCAGCGGAAAGACCTGGGCTGCTATTGCGGCCATCATGGAAAGCCGGCGCATGGGCCTGATCAAGAAATCCATGATCGCGGTACCGAACCATTTGGTCGACCAGTGGGCGTGCGACGTCTTGCGACTGTATCCGGGCGCGAAGTTGCTCGCGGTGTCTGAGGCGGACTTCACCAAAACCAGGCGCAAACTGCTGTTTGCCCGTGTCGCCACCGGTGACTGGGATATCGTTGTGCTGGCCCATTCTCAGCTGACGCGTGTTGAGGTTCCCGCCAGCTTCATGCAGGAATATCTTGAGGAAAAGATCAGCGACTATCGCGATGCCATCGCCGCGTTACAAGCTTCCGGCGCCGACAATCGCACGGTAAAGCAGGCGGAGGCGGCTCGCGACAAGATCAAGGAAAAGCTGAAGCGCATCCTCAACGGCGTTCGGCACGACAACGACACGGCGTCCATCGAGGACATGGGCATCGATTGCCTTTGTATTGATGAATCGCAGTACGCGAAGAACCTTTCCTTTGTCACACGGAAACGGAATGTCTCAGGCTTGGGCAATCCCGTTGGAAGCCAGCGCGCCGAGGACCTGTATATCAAGGTTCGATACCTGCAGCAGCGGAAAGAAAACGCGGCTGTCTATTTCCTCAGTGGTACGCCGGTCAGCAACTCGATTGCCGAGTTATTCACGGTCCAGCGATTCCTTGCGTACGATCAGTTGCGGACCCGTGGCATTCACCTGTTTGATCTCTGGGCGAACACCTTTTGCGAAGAATCGACCAGCTACGAGCTCGATGCCACCGGCCGTGGCATCAAGCCCAAAACGGTGCTGAAAAAGTTTCTTAATGTACCCGAGATGCTCGCGATCTACAGGCGCGTGGCAGACACCGTGACACAGGACGACCTCAAGGTGCTCCATTTGGAGCGCACGGGCACGCCCTGGCCTGTGCCGAACTTGCTTGGCGGCAAGCCGGTCAATGTCGTCGTTCCGGCGGGCGGCGCGCTTCTCGATTACATCGAAAATGACATCATTCCGAGAATGCAGGCTGTCAGCGGCGAAACCGGGTCGCGCCCGGACCCGAGCGTTGACAATTTCCTGAAGATCACCAACGACGCACGTCTCGCAGCCCTGGATGTCCGGCTGCGACGCCCATTGGCCGAGGACGCGCCGACGTCGAAGACCAATCTGGCTGTGGACAACCTCGTCGCTATTCACGAGGCATGGGCCGCTCTTCGCGGCACCCAGCTCGTCTTCTGCGACCTTTCCACGCCGAAGGCATCTCAAGCAAGTGAGATGGCTGCACACCTCGATCTTGTTTCCCGCGCGGAGGCTGGAGATGAGAAAGCACAGGCCGCTCTGGACAACATCAGCCAGGATGCTCACCTCGCCTTGAGCAGTTCCTTCAGCGTCTATGACGATCTGCGTTCAAAGCTCATTGCACGCGGCGTGGCACCCCATGAAATTGCCTTCATTCACGACGCCAAGACGGACGTGCAGAAGCGCGTTCTCTTTGCGAAGGTCAATCGTGGCGACGTCCGTATCCTGATGGGGAGCACGGCTAAAATGGGCGCGGGGATGAATGTACAAGCCCGACTTGTGGCTCTGCATCATTTGGATTGCCCGTGGCGCCCCTCAGATTTGGCCCAGCGCGAGGGTCGCATCATTCGTCAGGGCAACCTGTTCTATGCGGCATCGCCGAACGAGTTTGAGGTCGCGATCTACCGTTACGCGAATGAGCGGACCTACGACGCACGTCAATGGCAGCTAATCGAGCGCAAGGCATGCATCGTGGACCAGATGCGCAAGAACGATA
>SCRB01000182.1 GCA_004299545.1 Rhizobiaceae bacterium | reverse complement strand
ATATTGCCGAACATTTGATTCCAGTGCTTCGTCCTCGAGTGCGGCCAGCGTTCCCGCCGCGATCTCCGGGTGGTCAAGTTGCGCAATAAGTTCTCCGAACATAGCCGCCTCACTGTACCAGCGGCGTATCGGCGCCACCAAAATCGAGACCGGTGATCGTCGCTTTTCCAGCCAACAGGGAGATGTATTGCGCCGCGGCACGACGCCAGACCGATTCTCTGAGATGGGCAGCGATACGCTCCCACACCGCCTCGAAAGGCAGCGTCCTCCCCTCGATGCGGCGGTCGAGCCGAATAATATGGACGCCGTAGGGCGTTTCGACCGGTATCGGTGAGATCTCCCCAGGAGCAAGGCGGTCGAGCGCCGCGGCGAATTCTGGAGTCACCTGATCGTACGTGAACTGACCAAGGCGGCCGCCCTCGCCGGAGGAGGAGCAGGCGGACAGCTCGTGCGCAAGAATGGGAAAGCGCGCCGGTTCCTCCGTAAGGAGCGCGATCGCAGACAAAGCCGAACCGGCCGCCGCCGCGAACGCTTCCGCGTCGCCCCTGTCCGCGGGAAACAGGATATGCGCCGCCTCGAACAAATCCGCGCTACGGAACAGCCTGAGGTTCTTGTCGTAATAGCGACGACAGGATGTTTCGTCGGCCTCCGGCACGGAAAGCTCCCGATCGAGGAGCGCTCGGATCCGTGCTTCCTCATCGGTTTCGCGAAAACCCTCATCATCCTGGCGCGGCTCGGCGTCGATAGCGAGCCGGCCGGCCTCGCGAACCAGCAACTCGCGAACAATCAGCGCGCGAGCAGCTTCCGTCCACGCCTCCGCGGGGCTCCCGGCGGGATGGTTCTGCACTTCCCGGGCGATCTCAGCGTGGGGGATGACGATCCCATCGACCGTGATCGCTGGCCTTGCGGGTTCCGGATTGACGGCCGGACGCGACCTTGGCTTGGGTGATGGTGTCTGGACCGGCTCGGCAGATGGCGAGCGATGATCAACGACGATGGTCGCCATGGCTTATTCCGCCGCTTCCACGTTCTGCCTCGTTCTCGATGCTACCGGCATCGCCGCATTCACGCTTCGCCGCACCAATTTCGGAGACCGTTTCGTACGGACGATCTGATAGCCGCGCCGTCCAAGATACCACACCGGTACGCTCCAGATGTGGACGAGGCGCGTGAACGGGAAGATCAGGAAGATCGTCATGCCGAGAACCAGGTGCACCCGGAAAACGGGATGCACGTCGGCGACGTAATCGGCCGCGCCGGATTGCAGCGTGACGATCCCCTGTACCCATTTCATGAGCTTGACCATCTCCTCGCCGTCAAGGTGGCGTGCCGAGACGAGGATCGTCGAAAGCCCGAGAATGAGCTGGATGTAGAGAATGACCAGAACGGCGATGTCGCTTGCATTGGAAGTCCTGCGGATGCGGGTGTCGAACAGCCGCCGATGCAGCAGCATGGTTAGCCCGATGAAGCAGGCGATGCCCGCAATGCCGCCGACCGTCATGGCGAGAAGCTGCTTGGCGGTATGCGTGATGCCGAGAAAGCCCCAGACCTGGATCGGCGTCAAAAGCCCCGCCGTATGGCCGGCCAGGATGATGAGGATACCGATATGGAAGAGGTTCGAGCCCCAGATCATCTCCCGCCGGCGCAGGAGCTGACTGGAATAGCTCTTCCACGAATATTGCTCGCGATCGAAGCGGATCAGGCTTCCGACGAGGAAGACCGTCAGGCAGAGATAGGGATAGATGCCGAAGAGTGCATAATTGACATATGAGAACATGCCTTCTCTCCAAATCCTTTAGGCCGGCGCAACCGGCGTACGGCGGGCAGCGCGCAGGCGGATCGCGAGGCGGTCCCGCGAACAGCCGTCAAGCGCTTCGCCGGGGCCGAAGATCACGGCCGCCTCTTCCCATGCGGCGTCGAGCGCCGTGAGGTCGTCCGGCTTCACGTTGTCGTCCTCCACGAGCGGGACAGCGGCGGCGGCGTCTCCGGCGAGTTCCGCAACGGCGGCGAGCAAAGCTGCATAGGGCGATCCGCGCTTTTCCAGCCGCTCTGAAAGTTCCCTGACGATGTGAGCCGCATCGGAAAGATGCGAGCGAGCCTCGTCCAGGGGCAGGATCGACAGGAATTCCAGGAACAGGGGCAGGAAATCCGGCAGTTCGCTGGAGCGGGGCTTGAGACCGTGGCTTTCATA
>SCRB01000181.1 GCA_004299545.1 Rhizobiaceae bacterium | reverse complement strand
GCCTGATCGGCGCCGCGTTCGGGCTCGTCAATGCCGCGATCATCATCGGCGGCCGCGTGCCGCCTGTCGTCGCCACGCTCGGCACGCTGAGCATCTTCCGCATGTGCGTCTTCCTCGTGCTCGGTGCCAGCTGGATCACCATGATACCGCCGGAGCTGACGGTGATCTTCATTTCCGACCGTCTCTGGTTCCTTCCGGTCGCGAGTGTCATGGCGCTGGTGCTGATGGCCGTCTTCGCCTTCTTCCTTCGTTCCTTCCGGCTCGGGCGGCACATCTACGCGATCGGGAACAACGAGGAAGCCGCGCGGCTTGCCGGCGTCCCCGTCGCCAGGATCAAGCTCTATGCCTATACGCTGCTCGGCATGTTCACCGGCATCGCCGCTCTCCTGACGCTTGGCCAAAGCCCGCTGGTGCAGACCTCGACCGGTACGGGCTTCGAACTCGCCGTCATAGCGGCGGTAGTGCTGGGCGGCACGGAACTCAGCGGCGGGCGCGGCACGATCCTCGGCACGCTGCTCGGCACGCTGATCGTCGGGCTCGTCAATGACGGCGTCGTCTTGATGCACATCCAGCCTTTCTGGGGCGGCGTCCTGCTCGGCGGCATCATCCTGCTCTCGATCGGCGTCAACCAGCGCTGGCCGGGGCGCGGCGGCGAGGCGACGGAGTAAGCGATGGGCGCCACCGGGTTCCAGCCAGGCCGTATCCTGCTCCTCGCCGCGTTGACCGCGCTTGCGCTTATCGGCTTCGCCTCGGGCGATCCCGGCATCCTCTCGGGCGCCAATCTTTACAGCATGGCCGTCTTCGCCGTCGAGATCGGCATCATCGCCTTCGGTCAGACGCTCGTCATCTGCGGCGGCGACGGCGGCATAGACCTGTCGGTCGGCGCCATCGCCGCGCTTTCGCAGGTGCTGATGGGGCTGGCGCTGCAGGCCGGTATTCCCTGGCCGGCCAGCGTCCTGATCGCCGCCGCCGGCGGAACCGTCATGGGCGCCGTCAACGGTGTCCTCGTCACCCGCTTCCGCATCGAGCCGATCATCACCACGCTGGCGACCATGTTCGTGTTCGACGGGCTGGCGCTGGTCCTGACAGGCGGCATCAACATCGACCTGACGACCATGCCGCAGACCTTCCTCGATCTCGGGCAGGGATCGGTCTTCAGCCTGCCGTTCCAGCTTCTGTGCATCTACCTGCCCGTCTTCGTCATCCTGATCGCACTCCAGCACCGCACCCTTTTCGGCCGCAGCCTCTATCTCGTCGGCACCAACACGCTGTCGGCGCGGCTGACCGGCATCAGGGTGGATCGCCTGCGCGCCTGGACTTACGTCATCGCCGGCCTGCTTTCGGGCCTCGCCGGCGCGATCGGAGCAGCCCGCCTCGGCACCGCCAGCCCAACGGCGTCCGAACAGGCCAACCTGATCAGCATCGCCATCGTCGTTCTCGGCGGATCGAGCATCTTCGGCGGCGACGGCTCGGTGGTCGGAACAGCGGTCGCGACGGTGCTGATCGGCGTCGTCAATTACGGCCTGAGCTACAATGATTTCAACCCGATCTATCAGGCGGGCGTGATGGGCATCATCCTGATCGTCGCGGTGCTGATCGAAAATCTTGCCAGCGGCCGGAACTGGTCGGCCGTGCCGTTTCTCAGTCTCGCAAAGGGGAAAAGCAGCGGCTGATCCTGCGAAGATATCAGGTAACGTTTAACCCAGCGGGGTAATCTGAGGCCGACGCCGGATCCATGTCCGGAACCTCTCTTTCAAACAATACCGCCGCCGGCGGCGTGAATGGCGGGGCGCTCGTTGCCGACGCGCTGCCGGTAGCCGGAGGCGCGGTAGCATGCAATCGGATCGATAGCGCCACCAGCCCCCAGCCGTGCCATCGCGAGGATCGGCTCGACATCGGTGAGATAGGCGCGCTTCACCGTCTGTGAGGCCATCAGCGCATCATTGTCCTCCTGATAGGCCGAGAGCGCCGCCCGGTCGACAAGCAGCGCCTGCGCATAGGCGCGCCTTACCTCCGAGGCGCTGATCATCAGGCTTTCGATCGGGTCCGTCACATTGTGCGACTGATCGAGCATATATGCCGGATCGAAACCGGCTGCCCGGCGCTCGCGCGCATCGACCAGTTCGTTGAAGACGAGGAACAGCCGGTACGGATCGATCGAGCCGGCGTCGAGATCGTCGTCGCCATATTTGGAATCGTTGAAATGGAAGCCGCCGAGCTTGCCGAACTGGATCAGCCGGGCCACGATCATCTCGATATTGACCGTCGGCGCATGATGGCCGAGATCGACAAGGCAAAACGCCTTGTCGCCGAGTTCCTGCGCGATGAGATAGTTCGTGCCCCAATCCTGAACGACGGTCGAATAAAAGGCCGGCTCGAAGATCTTGTGCTCGGAGAAGAGGCGCCAGTCGTCCGGCAGCGCGGCGTAGATCGCCTTCATGCTATCGAGATAGCGCTCGAAGGCGCGGGTGAAGTGGCTCTGGCCGGGAAAATTGGAGCCGTCGCCGATCCACACCGTCAGCGCTTTCGAGCCGAGCGCGCGGCCGATTGCGATACATTCCAGATTGTGCTCTATCGCCTGCTGGCGCGTCACTGGGTCGGTATGCGATAGCGAGCCGAATTTGTAGGAGAGCCGCTGGTCGGCCTGATCCTGGAAGGTGTTCGAATTCATCGCGTCGAAACCGAGGCCGAGCGCGCCGGCGCGTTCCTTCAGCTCCGAAAGATCGCCCACCTTGTCCCAGGGAATGTGCAGCGAGACGCGGGGCGTCGCCCGCGCCAGTTCGTGGATGACGGCGCAATCGTCGAGCTTGTCGAAGATGTGACGCGGCTCGCCCGGCCCCGGAAAGCGGGCAAAACGCGTGCCTCCGGTGCCGACGCCCCATGACGGAACGGCGACGCCGTAGGCGGCGACATCCGCCTTGACGGCATCGATGTCGATGCCGCGCCGGGAGAGATGTTCGCCGAGCGCGTCATAGTCGGCGGCGAGCGCGGCCCTGCGGCCGGCATTATCCTTGTCGATTACATCCCGCTCGATCATGGCTGGCATGGCGTGGCCCTCTTCAGCGCGTGAACGATTGGGCGTTGCCGGCATCGACATTGATGATGTTGCCGGTCGATTTCGCCGAGGCTTCGGAGGCGAGGAAATAGACTGCCTCCGCCACGTCCTCGGGAAACACGCTCCGCTTCAGCATGGAGCGCTTGCGGTAATGCTCCTCCAGTTCGTCGGGCGCCATATGGTAGGCGGCGGCGCGCTGTTCGCGCCATTCGCCGGTCCAGATTTTCGATCCGCGCAGCACCGCGTCGGGATTGACCGTGTTGACGCGGATGCCGAACTCCGCGCCCTCCAGCGCCAGGCAGCGCGCCAGATGGATCTCGGCGGCCTTGGCGGTGCAATAGGCCGAGGCGTTCGGTGAAGCCGCCAGCCCGTTCTTCGAGGCGATGAAGACGATGGCGCCGCCGATCTTCTGCTGTTTCATCAGCCGGAACGCCTGCCGCGCGACGAGGAAATAGCCCGTTGCGAGGATACCCATGTTGCGGTTCCAGAGCGAAAGCTCGGTCTCGCCGACCGGCGCGGCGGAGGAAATGCCGGCATTGGAAACGAGAATATCGAGCCCGCCATACTCCACCGCCGCGTTGGCGAAGGCGGCGATCACCTGCTCTTCCGCCGTGACGTTCATGTCGACTTTCCGAACGACGTCCTTGCCGAAATCGCCGGTCAGCTCTTCCTCGGCCTTTTCCATTGCCGCCTCGTCGATATCGGCAAGCACGACGCAGGCGCCTTCCGACAGCAGACGGCGTGCCGTCGCCTTGCCGATACCGCCTGAGCCACCCGTCACCAGCGCAACACGGCCGGCGAGCGGCTTCGGCTTCGGCATGCGCTGCAGCTTGGCCTCTTCCAGCGCCCAATATTCGATGTCGAACGCTTCCTGCTCCGGTAGGCCGCGATAGGACGAAACGCCCGACGCGCCGCGCATGACATTGATGGCGTTGACATAAAACTCGCCGGCAATGCGCGCCGTTGCCTTGTCGCGCGCAAAGGTGATCATGCCGACGCTGGGCACCAGATAGACCACGGCGTTCGGGTCACGCATGGCTGGGCTGCCGGGCTTGCGGCAGCGTTCGTAATAGGCGGCGTAATCCTCGCGATAGGCGGCGATTGCCCCCGGCAGCGCAGCGATTACGGCATCGGCATCGAAGCCATTCGCGCCTGCCTCGATTACCAGCGGCCGGATCTTGGTGCGCAGGAAATGGTCGGGACAACTGGTGCCGAGCGGCGCCAACGCCTCGAACTGATGGGAATCAATGAAGTCGAGCACGGTGTCGCTGTCGTCGAAATGGCCGATTTTGCGCTCCTCGCCGCCGATCAGTCCGCGAATGGCCGGCATCAGCCGGGCGGCCGCGGCGCGGCGCTCCGAAGCGGGCAGCGACTTCCTCTTCTCGCCGCCGAAGGCCGGGGCGGCGGCATTCTCCTCCAGCCAGGCGATGGCGCGGTTGATGATTTCGATCGTCGTTTCGTAACAGCTTTCCGGCGTGTCGCCCCATGTGAAGAGGCCGTGGCTTTCAAGTACCACGCCGCGCGCTTTCGGATTTTCCCGGCAGAATTTCTCCAGCCACAGGCCAAGCTCGAAGCCCGGCCGCTTCCACGGCAGCCAGCCGATATCGGAGCCGAAGATGCGCACGGTCAGGGCGCGGCTGTCCGCCGATGCTGCGATCGCGATGATCGCGTCGGGGTGCATGTGATCGACATGCGGCTTCGGCACGAAGGCATGCAGCGGCGTGTCGATCGAAGCCGCGCGCGGGTTGAGGTTGAAGGCGCAATGCGGCAGAAAACCGACCATCTCGTCCTCGTGTTCGACGCCGCGATAAAGGCGCTTGAGGGCGTCGAGCTTATCCATATAGAGCGTCGCGAAGCCGTCCATGCGCATGGTGCCGACATCGCCGCCCGATCCCTTGACCCACAGCACCTCGACCTTGGCGCCGGTCAGCGGGTCGGCCTCCATGATCTTGGACGAGGTGTTGCCGCCGCCATAGTTGGTGATGCGCTTGTCCGATCCAAGCAGGTTGGAACGGTAGAGCAGCTTTTCGGCCTCGCTCATCCCCTCCGTCCGGGCGAAATCCCACAGGTTTGCGAGGCGGGATGAATGATGATGATCGGGCATGTTCGATTTCCCTGAGACTGGCAACAATATGATGGCGGCCTAACGCGGCGATATGGACAAAATCCGACCGGCTGCGAATATTGTCAATGAAATCCCCCGTCGCAGGGCCAGCCACATGACGTCTCGAAACCGCATCGCTGTCATCGATATCGGCAAGACCAACGCCAAGGTCGCGCTCGTCGATCTCGGCAATTTCCGTGAAGTCGCGGTACGCCGCACGCCGAACCGGCCGAAATCCGGGCCGCCTTACCCTCATCACGATCATGAAAATCTCAAGGCGTTCATTCTGGAGAGCCTCGCCGCCCTCGGCCGGGACTTCGCCGTCGATGCGATTTCCGTCACCGCACATGGCGCGACGATGGCTCTGCTCGATGGAGATGGCGATCTCGCGCTGCCCATCCTCGATTACGAATATGAGGGTCCCGATGCTGTGGCCGATGAATACGATGCAGTCAGGCCGAGTTTTGTCGAGACCGGTTCGCCGCGCCTTCCCGGCGGCCTCAATGCCGGCGCTCAGCTTTTCTGGCAGATGCGAACCTTCCCCGAAGCGTTCGGCCGCGTTCGCGCGATCGTTACCTATCCGCAATATTGGAGCGGCTGGCTGAGCGGCGTCACGGCGAGTGAAGTGACCTCGCTCGGCGCCCATACCGACCTTTGGAATTTCGAGGCCAGACGCTTTTCCTCGCTGGTCGAGCGGATGGGCTGGCTCGACCTGATGGCCCCGTTGCGGCAGGCAACGGAGAGGCTCGGCCTTCTTCGTGAAGACATAAGCCGAAAAGTCGGGCTTGAGCGGCCAGTGCCGGTCTATTGCGGGATTCATGATTCCAACGCATCGCTCTACCCCCATCTCGCAGCCCGCAAGCCTCCTTTTTCGGTCGTGACGACCGGGACATGGGTGATCGCCATGGCGATAGGCGGGCCACCGGGGGAACTTGACCCGGACAGGGACACGCTGGTCAATATCGATTTCGCCGGCAACGCCGTTTCCTCCGCCCGCTTCATGGGCGGGCGTGAATTCGAGCGCCTCTGTCCCGATGACAGGAGCGATCCCGGCGAAGTGGAGTTGGACCGTGTCCTGGAATCGAAGATCATGCTTCTGCCCTCCGTGCAGGCAGGAACCGGCCCGTTCCCGCACAGCGTCTCACGCTGGATCGGCGATCCCGAGCGGTTGACGGTGTCCGAAAGGCGGGCGGCGGTCTCGATCTATCTCGCCATGATGACGGCGACCTGCCTGTCGCTGATCGGCGCGCGGGGGCCGACGGTCGTGGAAGGGCCGTTCGCCGGCAACCGGATTTTCAGGAGAATCCTTGCCGCTGCTACCGCAAGGCCTTTGATCTGCGCGGAGGAGGGAACGACGGGGACGAGTTTCGGCGCCGCGCTGCTCACCGATCCTCACGCCTTGCATACGCTGCCGGCGGAAGCGGTGACGGAGCCCGCGACGGATCGGCGTATCGTGGCCTATATCGCCGCGTGGCAGGCGGCATGCATGGAATGATACCGGGGCCATCATGATCGATCCTTCGACATAAGCATTTGAAAGAAAT
>SCRB01000180.1 GCA_004299545.1 Rhizobiaceae bacterium | reverse complement strand
CCGATCTCACCCGTCTTTCCCCTCTCAAAAGCCGCGGCAACGAACAACACCACTCTGCCACTTAATAACGCCATCCGAACGATTTGCACGCAAGTGCCTGCCAGTAGGCGAGTCGTCGAAACGGCTTTGACACCAGTCAATGCCAGCCCTCGCGTAAGGCACCATTCTCACAGCCGTTTGTAGCAAACTGTCGAGTTACGAGGGTTAGCCGATGCCGTCGATCCGAGTTCTTGCAGCTCTGAGCTGTGCCGCGGCAACTTTTGTCGGCTCGATGCCGGCCGCAGGTGAGAACTCTCTCGCCCCGATGCTCGCCCGGGTCATCCCGGCGGTTGTCAGCATCTCGACCGGAGGCGCCATATCTGGCCGGTCCGTTCCGCCTGGCGCTCCTATCCCACCTACGGTGGGTTCCGGTTCGATCATCGATGCGGCGAGAGGCCTCATCCTCACTGACTACCACGTTATCGAGGGAGTTGGCGCTATCTCTGTCAGCCTTTCAGACGGACGCAGCTTCGACGCGGATCGTCGGGGCAGATGCTGATTCCGACATCGTCGTCCTCAAGATAGATGCCGTCAGTCTTTCGGAATTGCCCATGGGGGATTCGGATGGTCTCAAAGTGGGCGACTACGTGGTCGCGGTCGGGAATCCATTCGGCCTTTCCCTGACCGTTACGCACGGCATCGTCAGCGCGCTTGGGAGAGCCGGCTTCGATACGGGAGCGTATGAAGGCTACATCCAGACGGACGCCGCCATCAACCCAGGCAATTCCGAAGGACCCCTGGTCGACTTCGACGGACGTATGGTCGGCGTGAACAGCGCCATCATCGACTCGTCGGGCGGCAGCACCGGGATCGGCTTTGCTATTCCCTCTAACGCTGCCAAGCACATCCTTCCTGAACTGATTGCACACGGAGAGGTCAGGCGCGGACAACTCGGCGTCGTTGCACAGGACTTGACCGCAGATCTCACGGCTGCGCTACATGCCAACACCTCGAATGGCGTCGTCGTCAGCCAGGTGCTTCCCTGTTCCGGCGCGGATACGGCAGGATTGGCGCGTGGCGACGTGATTCTCGCCATCGATGGTCAAGATGTGGCGGACGCCGGCGAGTTGCGGCGCTTGGTCGGCAACCTCGCGCCGCAATCGAAGGTCCATATCACCGCCCTTCGGGACGGGCGAAAGATCGATCGTGATGCGGACGTATCGCTGAAAATAAGCGAGCCGGCCACTTACCCCATGGCAGAGGACTTCTCAAATCCGTCTTGCTGGCCAAAGTGACGCCCGGGTCTCCCGGCTACGGCAAGGTCCAAGGCGCCGCTGTGCTATCCGTCGAGCCGGATAGTGCCGCGGCGAGCAGCGGCCTTGTGGAAGGCGACGTCATCGTGACAATTGACCGGAAGCCGATAGGCAGTCCTGAGCAGGCTGTACGCATCGCCGCCGACCATGCGGACCTGCTTCTCCTGGGAATCTATCGGGATGACCAGGTGCACTTCGTCGTGGTTCGTCGCGGGAACAGTTGATACCGCACTCCGAGATAGTGTGCAGCTTCTGCGGAAGTACTCAGAGCCGGCAAGTGCAGAAGCACATCCTCATCCCGACGGACGGCTCGGAAACAGCCCAGAGGGGAGTCGACATGCCTTGTCGCTCGCCACAGGTCTTGGCGCCAAAGTCACCGTGCTCAAGGTAACGGATCCCAACTCTCGCGCTGGAATGACTGCCGGAGGGAATTGGAGACGTTCGGAAACAGCTAGGGACGAATTCAACCGGAGACAGAAAGAAGCTGCTAACAAAGTCCTGGACGAGATGAAGCCGATGCCGGCAAAATGGGTGTCGACGTTGCGCTCGTGCATGTTTCGGAGGCCCCGCCGGCCAATGCCATACGTCAGACCGCAGTAGCGCGCGGCGCCCACCTGATCGTCCTTGGCTCTCACGGTCGACGTGCCGTCCAGGCCGCTGCTCGGCAGCCAGACGGCGGAGGTGTTGGCGCACGCCAACATCCCTGTCCTCGTCGTCATGTGAAGGAAGCTGCCGCGGATCGCGTGCGCGCCGTCACTCGGAGACTTGACCAGGATCAATGATGGATCGGTCGGTGGCCGATAAGTGGAAAAGGACGAAGAAGGCCGCAGCGCCTGTCGCGGGAAGCAGGCATCAAGGAGCAATTTACGCTTGAAGAGAGCATAGATCTTGCAATCGCCCATGCCGTCGACGAGGTAATCCCAGTAATCGAGCATCGTGCCCCAATGCTCGAAGCTGATGATCGGGACGATGAAGCCATTGACTTGTCGGTTGATGCGATCGAGTTGACCCCACGACTCGCGCGGGAGCCAAGCGACACGTGCCGCTTCGGCGGCATCTACGATATTCCGTTTGTAGCCCCTTTGAAAAATTCGATAGCACCGCGCCGACTACGTCGGGTAAGCTGCCGACAAGACCGTGCCGACCCGGTGGCAGAACACGATGCCGACTTGGCCGAAGAAGAAGCAAATCGTCGCCGTTATGCAGGAAGCGCGGACGGGACCATTGCAGAAAGCAGAGGCAAATCAGCCTTTGCTGTTTGCCTCCATTCGCGGCTGGAACCGCGCCGACCTCGGTGGCGACGTCTTCGCCGGCCTGACTCTTGCCGCCATCGCCATTCCCGAACAGATGGCTACCGCGCGGCTGGGTGATCTTTCTCCGCAGGCCGGTTTTCTCGCCTTCCTTGCCGGCTGTATGGCCTTTGCCGTGTTCGGGACGAGCCGGCATATGTCGGTGGGAGCAGATTCCACCATCACGCCGATCTTCGCCGCCGGCCTCGTGCTTCTGGCCGCGTCAGGCTCGCCGCACTACGACGCGCTGGCGGCGGTCCTGGCTCTGATGGTTGGCGCCACCCTCGTCCTGGCCGGCCTGCTGCGACTGGGTTGGATAGCCGACCTGCTCTCGGTGGCGGTCATGGCGGGTTTCCTGGCCGGCATATCGATCCATATCGTCGTCTCGCAACTGCCGGACCTGCTTGGCGTTCCCGCCGGCAGCGGCACCGTCTTCCAACGTCTCGCCGCGGTCTATGGTAGCCTCGGCGCGGTCAATCCCTATAGCGCCGTCATCGGCATTGTGGTGTTCGCGATGGTCATGGCCTGCGAGCGCGTCAACTCACGCATTCCCGGCGCGCTTGTGGCGCTTGCGGCTGCGACGCTGGCGGTCTCCGCCTTCGACCTGCCAGCGCGTGGCGTTGCGGTTCTCGGCACGCTTCCGGCCGCCGTGTCGGGACTGCATCTGCCGACGGTGACGTTTGAGGATGTGCGCACGCTGGTGCCGCTGACCCTGCTGGTCGCCGTTGTCATCATAGTTCAGACGGCGGCGACGACACGGTCCTTCACGGGTGGCACTTCAGGAGCAGGCGACGTCAACCGCGACTTCATCGGCGTCGGCGCTGGTAACCTGCTGTCGGGGTTGGCCGGCGCGTTCCCGGTCAATGCCAGCCCGCCCCGAACTGCCATCTCGGTGGAGACTGGCGGACGCTCGCAGGTCACCGGCCTGCTTGCGGCGGTCATCGTGCTCGCACTGATGCTGTTCGGCGCCGGCCTTTTGAAGAACGTGCCCCAGGCAGCACTGGCCGGCATCCTGTTCTTCGTCGCCGTGCGCATCCTGCGCTGGCAGACCTTTGCCGGCACGCTTCGCCAGGCCCCGACGGAATTCCTGCTGATCGTCGCCACCGCGCTCGCCATCGTGGCGCTGCCCATCGAAATCGGCGTGGCCATCGGCATCGGCCTGTCGCTGTTGCACGGCATCTGGGGCATCACGCAGGCCAGGGCGATCGAGTTCGAGCATGTACCGGGCACCTCCATATGGTGGCCGCCGGACGGCAAACCGGCGGGCGAGCGCGTCGACGGTATGCTGGTGGCGGCGTTCCAGGCGCCGCTGTCCTTCGTCAATGCGGCCCGTTTCAGTCAGGATTTCCGCGCCATGATCGCGGCCCGCACCGGCGGCCTGAAGCATGTGGTGTTCGAGGCGAGCAGCGTCATCGACATCGACTATACCGCGGCGCAAACCCTGCGCGAGATTATCGCCTATTGCCACGACATTGGCGTCACCTTCTCGATCGCGAGGCTGGAATCGGTCAGGGCGCAAAGGGCTTTGGCGCGCTTCGGCATCGCCGCCACGCTGGGACCGACGGGGGTTTTCCGAAGCGTCGACGATGCCGTGCGCGCGTTGACCGGCGAGTACCGCGCGACGCCATCTGCAACCGAGAACGGCAAGGAGTGAGGACCATGCCCGTCAATTTACTGCCAGTGCTGCATACCGTATCCGTGAGCGCGTTGCGGCCGACGCAAATGACCGGCGGCCTGCGCGAGGTGGCGCTGAAACGCAAGGACATCCGGACCATGACCGCCGGCAAGGCCGAGACGTTCCTGGCCGGGCACTCGCTTCTCACCGTCATCGGGCCGAAAGGCCGCTACCACATCGTGGATCACCACCATCTGGCGCTCGCCCTGCATCAGGAGGCCATCGAGCAGGTTCTGGTGACGGTGATTTCCGATCTCTCCGCGCTCGACAAGGACGCGTTCCTCACCGTCCTTGATACCCGCGCCTATATGCACCTGTTCGATGCCACGGGGAAAAGGCGGCCCTACGGCGACCTGCCTAAGACCGTCGACGGACTTAACGACGACCCCTTCCGCGGCCTGACCTGCGAAGTCAGGCGCCTGGGCGGCTACGCTAAAGACACCACGCCCTTCGCCGAGTTCCTGTGAGCTGACTTCTTCCGCCGTCGCATGGATGCCGGCGACCTGAAGAGCGATTTCGACAGGGCCGCCAGAAAAGCGCTGCAACTGGCGCGGCAGAAATCGGCCGGCTATCTGCCCGGCTGGTGAGGCCCGGACGAATGACCGGGTCCGGACTGCGCCGCTCATTCCCCCTCGGCCCGGCGGCCGATTGACTTCGGCGTTTCGAACCGTTCCAGATCGCCCGATCCTTCGGTGATGGCTTTACAGCGATCGCCGTCGAAGTCGATCACCGCAAGTGCGCCAGTCGGGAACTTGCGCCGCAGTCGCGCCAGGTTCGGGTTGCGGCCGTGGCTTGCCAGCTTCACGGCCAGATCCTGCAAGCCGGGATTGTGGCCGACGAGCAGCAGCGAACGGACGCCGGGGCCGGTTTCGCGCGCGACCTCCAAAATGACGCTGGCGGCGGCCTTGTAGATTTGCGGCTCATTCCGCACGGCGATGTTTCCCGCGAAGGCCGGCCGGACGAGTTCTCAGGTCTCCCGAGCGCGGCGCGCGGTGGACACGATGGCAAGATCGGGCGCGAGTCCTTCCTCGGCCATGTAGCGGCCTATCCGGGGACTGATCCGCCGGCCGCGAGGCCCGAGCGGACGTTCATGCTCGTCGGTGCCGGTCGGCCAACCGGACTTGGCGTGGGGTAGGAGCATGAGCCGAAGCATATTCCTTCCTCCAAGACCCCACGGCGTCTTTCATGCTATTATATGTACGGCATTGCGTCTCGCAGGTGTCGCGCTATGGCAAACGCGGCTCGCTCGACCGGCCAGGAGACCGGTTTCGCCGCCTCGGATAAGGCTGCCAAAGCCTTCCCGGCGGGCAAGGTGACGTTCAAAAAGGGGGTCGACGTCGGCAGCATGCTCGACACGTCGCTGCGCTCGACAGTAATTGGTGAACAACAGGTGAGTTGCTGTTCCAAACCGAACTCGCAAAACGCGACGGTGCGGAACAGATGGAGGCGAGATGGCGATCGACCGTCGCGTAACGTGAACCCGGACGGCACTGGCCGATGCGCTGGTGTCGCCACGCGGCGAGCACATTGCGGCAGGACCCGGCTCATCGCCGTGCTGACGCAGCAGCGAGGCGTCGCGCAAGGCCGCTTTGTCCTCGCTGCGGCCGGCCAGCTTCATGCACGCGGCCGCCGCTCTCAGCGCCTGTCGATGCCGCCACGTGGCGATCCATTCGGGCTCGGCCCGCACGAGATTATCAAGCGCAGTCAAGGCGCTGCGGGCCAGGTAGGCGGCCTCGACCGGGCCCTCGTTGCGGGCGCGCGGCGTCGCCCACGCCGACACACGCAGGACCGGGGAGGAGGCTTGTGATGGAGGTATCGGCTGTCGATTCATTGCGAACAGCATAATCGCGATGTGCGGTGATGACGGGCGAAAGCGCACAGATCCGCACGGCCTGTCAGTAATTATAAATGACCGATAACATTGCATTATCGTTCGTTTTGTGCTCTCTATTGAAGATGGACGATTCCAGCGTGCAAAACCCTTGCAAAACCCCGTCGACCCGCCTGTGAGCCAGGAGCGTATGGCGGCCGCGACGGCCGTCCCTCGCCTTTGTCGGCCAAATCACGCTGGATTCCTGCCATGACCATCGAGAGCGACACCAAGACCCAGGACGACCTGCCCGACATCATCGATGTGGTGATGGAGATGGGCTCCGCGCCGGAGGAACCGGCAGCTGAAGCCGAACCCCCCTCCCCTGCCCTTCCGGCTGTCGCCGATCCGGCGCTGCCGGCGCATCTGCAGCAACTCGCCGGTCGCGCCCGCGATTACGTCGAGGCGGCAAGCTCGGCCAATACAAGGCGCGCCTACGCATCCGACTGGCGGCATTATACCGGCTGGTGTCGGCGCCAGGGCTTTCTTGCGCCCCTGCCGCCCGACCCGCAGACCGTCGGCCTCTACATCACCG
>SCRB01000179.1 GCA_004299545.1 Rhizobiaceae bacterium | reverse complement strand
GGCGAGGATTGGCACCTCTATGATCGAGCGAAATCGCTCGGCGCCAGGACAGGCTGGACACCCAATGCGCTCGCTTACGAAACCATGCCGGCTTCTCGGCTGTCCCTTGGATACTATTACAGGAAGTACAGGAATCGAGCCCGCGTCCTCTTTCTCGAACGCTACCAGGAAAGCGCCGGCAAGGCTGTCTTGCGTCTGCCGGGATCATTGCTGTCGCGACTTTACAAAGCTGTCGTCGCCGTTCTGACATTTCCGGTTCATCCCGGTGGGTCGCTTCTCGCATGCGCCCGCGAGTTCGGGAGCTTCGTCGGTTTCGTCCAGGGATGCTTCGGCGTCAGGTCGAAGCATTACGAGCACATCGACGGCTTTTGAAAGCTCGCATTAGACGGCGGCTATCGCCTATGAAGCCCGTGTTTGGAGCTGGCCCTGGCTTGGG
Source organism: Rhizobiaceae bacterium (assembly GCA_004299545.1). Lineage (GTDB taxonomy): Bacteria > Pseudomonadota > Alphaproteobacteria > Rhizobiales > Rhizobiaceae > Mesorhizobium_L. The sequence goes on along the minus strand of SCRB01000179.1, from coordinate 3,809 downwards.
AAGGAACGAAATGCCTGCGGGGAGAATGGCGAAGCGACGTGTCAGCGAGATTTTGAGATATCGATTTGAGGACGGCCTTGGTCACAAGGCGATCTCGTATCGGGTGGGGGCTGCGCCTTCGACGGTGCGCGAGACGCTGCGGCTCGCCGGGACGGCGGGCCTTGCCGACTGGACGATCGAGCGCATCGGCAGGGAAGCCTCCGCGATCGGCCCGGACGCCGCCTTGCTGTGCCAGAAGATACTGGCTGATCGGCCTCATCCCGAGCAGTGGTTCCGCACCTGACCGGCATGGCCAAGGCATTCAACGAACTGACCGCCAATACCGAAACCGAACAGCTCTCCCATGCCGAATGGCTGGCGCTGCTGCTCGACCGGGAATGGATCTGGCGCTACGATCGCAAGCTCGCCGCCCGCCTGCGCTTTGCAAAGCTGCGCCATCAAGCAGCGCCCGAGCACGTCGATTATCGCAGCGAGCGCGGTCTCGACCGGGCGTTGTTCATGAAGCTCATCGCCGGCGACTGGATCGACGCCCATGACAATCCGGCAGGCAGTGGCAGTCGCGATCATCCGACTGGAATGAAACACCTGTTGCATTCCAGTCCGGGCAATTGTATTGCAACAGGTGTTGCATGGAGGTTGATATTACTCACGAACCGAATTGGCTGCTGTTTCTCGCACAGCTTCCCGCTGCGCCCTCCAGCGCACGAGTGGCGCTTTGGCGGCGTTTGCGTTCAGCCGGTGCTGCTAGCGCTTTAAATGGGGCTTGGGTGCTGCCGCAGGCGGAAGATCATGCTGAATTCTTCGCCCAACTGGCAGATGCCGTCCGGAAACAGAACGGGAGCGCGACCGTATTTCTAGTCCAGGCGATGAGCCCAACTGAACAGGAAACGCTCATCAGCCGTTTCCAGGCAGATCGAGCTCGGGAATATGATGAATTCGCAGAACGCTCACGCGGCTTTCTTGATGAGATTGCAAAGGAGACCGGGCTTCAGAAGTTTACCTTCGCCGAACTCGAAGAGATTGAGGACGACCTCAACAAGCTTTCAGCCTGGCTCACAAAAATCAAAGCGCGCGACTTCTTTCCGAACGCCCGAATACAGGAGGCAAGTGAGCAATTTGAGACCTGCGGCGCAGCGTTGTCGGCCTTCGCCGAGGAAGTCTACGCTCATGAGGGCGTAAATGCTCCAACAGAAAATGATGCAGGTCCGCTGGACGCCAATGGCCGGAAGCATGCCGCGAAGCACCCGGGAAGGCGGCAGCATGGCTAATCATGTCCTGTCTGCTTCCACGGGCCTTCGATCGCTGCCGCGCGGAATCTGGGCGCTCGGCTTCGTATCGATGTTCATGGATATCTCCTCCGAGATGATCCATGCGCTTCTGCCCATGTATCTCGTCAGCATTCTTGGCGCTTCAATGCTCACCGTCGGGTTTATCGAGGGCTTCGCCGAAGCAGCGGCAATGATCACCAAAGTCTTCAGCGGTGCTCTTTCAGACTGGCTCGGCCGTCGCAAGCTGCTGGCGGCCGTCGGCTACGGTCTCTCCGCCGTGACAAAGCCGATGTTCCCGCTCGCAACGACCATTGAATGGGTCGTAGCCGCTCGATTTCTTGACCGAGTGGGCAAGGGAGTACGCGGAGCGCCGCGCGATGCGCTTGTGGCTGACCTCGCGCCTGCCCATTTGCGAGGAGCAAGCTTCGGATTACGACAATCGCTCGATACTGTTAGCGCTTCTCTTGGTCCACTCGCCGCGCTCGGGCTCATGCTATTTACCCGCGACAATTACGCGATAGTGTTTTGGATCGCGGTTGTCCCCGCGTTTATCGCACTTGCCCTGATGGTGTTCGGTGTAGAAGAACCGGAACGCGCCGCCGCCACGCCGGAAAAATCTGAGGCACATTTCCGTGACGCGTGGCGACTCTCGGGGCCGTTCTGGGCCGTCGTAGGAGTTGCCGTGGTGCTGACCTTGGCTCGGTTCAGCGAAGCGTTTTTGGTTCTGAGAGCACAGAACATCGGTCTGTCCGTTGCGATCGTGCCCGCTGTCATGGTGGTCATGAATATTGCTTACGCGCTTTCCGCTTATCCGGCCGGTGTGCTGTCCGACCGGTTTGGCCGACAGGGTGTACTAATCGGCGGCATTGGCGTGCTTGTTTTCGCCGATTTGATCCTTGCCTTCACGACATCGGTGCCCGTCCTTTTGGCGGGCGCGGTATTTTGGGGGCTTCATATGGGTTTGACCCAGGGGCTGCTCGCCACTCTCGTCGCCGACACAGCACCTCCCGATTTGCGCGGGACAGCGTTTGGCGTGTTCAACCTCGCAAGCGGCATCGCCATGCTCATTGCCAGTGTCGTCGCGGGAGCTCTCTGGGATATCTATGGGCCGGTCGCGACTTTCCTCGCCGGCGCAGTCTTCACCGCCGTGGCGCTCATCGGCCTCCTCGTCATGCTGGCACGGTTTGCGAAGGGCAACAAGAACGTCGAAAGCGATTATGGCCATGACTGAAGATAAGAGCCCAGCCAGACATGAGCGTCGACCTCTTTGGGGATTGATCGTGTTGGTGTTGATCGGAGGTCTTGGCGCACTCCTCGTCTGGGGCTTCGTCGAAGGCCGTGGCGAAGCAACGGCGGAAGCCCAGCGCGAGCAACCGGTCAAAGCCGCCGTCCAGGTTACACGCACCGACGGTGCGTCGCAGACAATCACGCTGAGTCCGGATTTGCAAAGGGAGGCCGATATCGCGGTGAAGCAGCCGAACGCTGTGCCATACCAGCGGCAAATGCAGGGATACGGCAGTGTCCTCGATCTACAGTCGTTCACGGATCTCAGCAATACGATCGCCACCGCCAAGGGCCAGCTTGCCGTCGCGCAGGCCAAACTCAACGCGTCGCAGGCGGCGTTCGAGCGAGCGCGGGTGCTGCACGATAAAGGCCAAGCCTCGACGGCCCAGTTCCAGTCCGCCGAAGCAACTTACCAGTCCGATGAGGCAGGCGCTCAGGCGGCGCGGGTGCAGACGCAAAATGCGTCGGCAAGCGCATACCAAGCCTGGGGTCCGGTGCTCGGCCGCTCGCTTGCGGAAGGGACCACCCTAGCCGGGAGTCTGATTCAACGAAGGAAAGTGCTGGTTCAGGTTACACTGCCTGTTGGTGTCGCGCTTGCAAAAGCACCGACGATGGCATCAATCGAGACTACCACCGGACAACGCGTCGGGATCGAGTACGTCTCCGCGGCAACGCGCACCGATCCGAAAATTCAAGGCGTGAGCTTCTTCTACACCGCTGATGCGGCGAGTGGAGCGCTGCCAGGTATGAATGTAATTGCACTGCTTCCGGTAGGCCAGCCAACACCAGGTATGGCTATTCCCGGCACGGCTGTGGTGTGGCTACAGGGGAACGCCTGGGTCTACCTACAGACTGCGGCCAATACATTCACCCGGCGCGAGATCCCCACAGGACTGCCAGCGGCGAACGGCGGCTATGTCGTACCTGTACTCCCGACCATGCTACGCCCTGAGCCGGACGCGCCTGCATCCGATGCGGATAGCGCCGCACAAGGCTTCCCGACAAATGAGCCACTGGTGGTGACGGGAGCGCAGGCGCTGCTGTCGCAAGAATTCAGCGCTCAGATTCAGGTCGGAGGGGATTGAAAGTGGCCCCGTCTACTGGCTCTCGCCCCTCCGGCCTGCAAGCGGCCATCATCGCCTTCTCCATTCGCTTCCGCGGCGTAGTCATCGCGCTCGGCTGCATGTTGCTCGGCTACGGCATCTTCAGTCTGCTTGGCGCTAAATACGATGTTTTTCCCGAGTTCGCCCCGCCCCA
>SCRB01000178.1 GCA_004299545.1 Rhizobiaceae bacterium | reverse complement strand
GGCCAATACCGATCGAGCTTAGCCCCTTTATCCAGTTTGACGGCGGTAAGCGCGGCTTTCTCGGGGTCATCCTTCGACAGGGCGGTCTGCTTTCCGATGACGACCGTCGTGGCCATGACGCGGTCGGCGCTATCGGAACCGTCGTACAGATTGGCTGTGTAGAAGCGCTCGCCCCTCTCGGCGCGCCCGAGCATGTCGACCAGTTGCTGCGTCGGAAATTCGGCCGCCGACAGGGAAAGGGATGACGGCTGCGGCTTTTCCAGCTTGACCAGAGTCTGCCCTTTCGCGTCATGGGTGGCGGTCCCCCTCACCTCCTTGCTCAACACCTCGTCGACAAACGATTTCGTCACAAAGCGGAAGGTTTTGCCGGCCGCATCCTCAAATGTCGTGGTCTGCTGGTCAGTCAGCCTTGTGTTGTCGTCCGTCTGGATGCGGGTCACGAAACGGAACGTCACCGTATAGCCCTCGCAGGGCGAGCCCCGGAATTCATAGACCATGCGGCCGGTGATCCCGCTGATGCCGGATTTGTCCGTCGCCTTGATGAGCGACAGGTCATAAACGGCGCGATGCGAGGCCAGTAAGCGGGCGCCAAGCGCCGGGTGCGCGGCGAGGAGAAGACATCCCATCAGGACGGTCTGGATCGGGCGCCAAAAGCGCATAGGCGTACTCCTAGCGAGCCGGGTTCAATGGATTCTCCCGGCAACCTGTGAAAAGGTCGTGGCGGAAGAGAGGCGGACGCAATAAAGGAATTGCATCTGCATTGCATTCACGGGAACGGATACACCATGGCTGAAACAATAGAAATGCGCCTGAAGGCTCTCGGAATCACATTGCCCCCGGCGGCGGCACCGGCGGCGAATTATGTTCCTTTCACGAGAGCGGGCAATCTGCTGTTCGTCTCGGGCCAGTTGCCGCTAAAGGACGGCAAGCTCGTCTCGACCGGCCTGCTCGGCCGTGACCTCGATGTCGCCGCCGGCAAGGAAGCCGCGCGTCAATGCGCCATCAACATCCTGGCGCAGGCCAAGGCGGCTGCCGGGTCGCTCGACAAGGTCAGGAGCGTATTACGGATTTCCGTGCTCGTCGCTTCGACGCCGGATTTCACCGAGCAGCATCTCGTCGGCAACGGGGCATCGGACCTGCTGGCCGAGGTCCTCGGCGACGCAGGCAAGCATTCGCGCGTTGCCGTCGGCATGGCGTCCCTGCCGCTCAACGCGTCGGTAGAGGTCGAATCCATCCTCGAAATCGCATAGGACGAAAAGACATGTCCGGCATTTCCTGGCTGGCGAAGCGGCCGATCGCGCATCGTGGCTATCATGACCTCAACAGGACGCGGTGGGAGAACACCCTATCGGCCTTCGAAGCCGCGGCGGAGCGCGGTTTCGCCATCGAATGCGACGTGCATTTGTCTCGCGACGGGGTTCCCGTCGTCATCCATGACGGCGAGCTGAAACGGCTTACCGGCGTCGAAGGCTCCGTCTTTCAACGGACGGCAGCGGAACTCGGGGCGCTCAGCATCGGCGGAACCGCCGATCACATCCCGACGCTCAGCGAGATGCTGGAAAAAGTCGCCGGGCGCGTCCCTCTCGTGATCGAACTGAAGGGTATCGAGGGTAAGGACGAAGGCCTCGTGGCCAAGGTCGCGACGCTGCTTGACGGCTATCGCGGCGAGGCGGCTATCATGTCCTTCGATCCGTGGCTGGTACGGGAGTTCCCGAAACAGGCCCCCGGCATACCGGGCGGGCTGACGGCGATGGGAACGAGCGAACAGGACATCGAAAGCCATTTCGGCATGCTTGCCTATGGCCTTTCCTTCGCCTCCTACAACCTCGACGACATGCCGAATCCGTTCGTGACCTTCATGCGCGAGCGGCTTTCTTTGCCGGTCATCAGTTGGACTGTGCGCGACAAGATCGCGGCGGACCTGTCGGCGAAGCGCGCCGACCAGATGACGTTCGAAGGCTTCGACCCGGCCACATTCGCGATCGTGTGATTTCGCACGGGTGCGATGCCGTGACGGCTTGCACACCGCCCGGAGCGGCTTATCTTCGGGCGGATGGATGAAGCGATCAAAGGCGGGCGGGCGGCCGAAGGTGAGATAACGATTCGTGTCGCGAACGGTCTCGATTCGTTCAGCAAAGCAGAATGGGATAGCCTCAACGGAGCCTCGCCTTCTTCGCAAGACTGTCCTTATAACCCTTTCATCTCATATGATTTCCTGAAAACGCTGGAGGAATCGGGCTGCGCTACGCGGCAAACCGGCTGGGCGGCACAGCATCTCAGGCTCGACGCTCCCGACGGGCGGCTGATCGGCGTTGTTCCCTGCTATCTCAAGAGCCACAGCCAAGGCGAATATGTCTTCGACCATGGCTGGGCCAACGCCTTCGAGCAGGCCGGCGGCAAATACTATCCGAAGCTGCAGATATCCGTCCCCTTCACGCCGGCAACGGGGCCGCGCCTGCTCGTCCATCGCGATTTCGCAAGGAGCGATCTTCGCCTTGCCCTTGCCGCCGGCATCAGGGCGCTGACCGATCAACTCGGCGTTTCGTCGGCGCATGTCACCTTCGCGAGCAAGCCGGATGTCGAGGCCCTTGAAGCTTCCGGCTTCCTGTTGCGCAACGACCAGCAGTTCCATTTCTTCAACGACGGCTACGGGAATTACGACGACTTCCTCTCCACCCTTGCCTCGCGCAAACGCAAGGCATTGAAAAAGGAGCGCCGCGCCGCGCTCGAAGACGGCATCGCGATCGACTGGCTGACGGGCCGCGACCTTACGGAACGCGTCTGGGACGATTTCTTCGCCTTTTACATGGATACGGGAGGGCGGCCC
>SCRB01000177.1 GCA_004299545.1 Rhizobiaceae bacterium | reverse complement strand
TCACGGGGCTACATAAGCAGGGACGCCGATGCAGATGCTGTTCGGCACCGGGCGGGATGGGGCATATCCGGACCTGGTGTTCACCGATCCTCTGACGGGACTGGGAAATCAACGTCGCTTTTTCAGCAGGATCGCGCGGCTGATCAGCGATCGCGCCGAGGACCCTGCGCCTTTCGCGGTCGGGATCGTCGATCTCGACGGTTTCAAGCCGATCAACGATCTTTTCGGGCGCGGCGCGGGCGACGAAATCCTTCTGCAGGTTGCCATGCGCCTCAGGGCAGCAATGGATTCGCATTCCTCCGTCGTGCGTTTCGGCGCCGACGAGTTCGCTTTCCTGCTTCCCATGGTGTTCAGCGAGGAGGCGGCCGCGGAAAAGGCCAGGATGTTGATCGAAGTCCTGTCGGCGCCCTATGATCTCGGCCAGCGCTCGGCGCGACTTTCGGCCTCTGCAGGATGCTCGCTTTTTTATTCGGGCGACGAAACGACGGAACTCCTGGTCGACAGGGCCGAAACGGCGCTTTACCACGCCAAGGCTTCGGGCCGGGGGCGTGTCGTCGTCTATACGCGGGAAATGGAAGAGGCGGCAAAGCGCGTCACCCATATCGAACAGGCGCTCCGCCGCGCGGTGTCGGCTGGCGAGGTGGAACCGTTCTTCCAGCCGATCGTGGATCTGCGCAGCCGGCGGATACTCGGTTTCGAGGCCTTGGCGCGCTGGACCGATCCCGATCTCGGTGCGGTCTCGCCGAGCGTCTTCATCCCGATCGCCGAGGAGCGCGGCATCATCGGCGCGCTGACGGAGCTCGTTTTGCGCAAGTCCGTCGAGGCGGCGCGCGACTGGCCGAAGCATCTGTTTCTTTCGTTCAATCTCTCGCCGTCCGAGCTTGTCGACCTGAACACTGGGCTGAACGTCATCACGACCCTCAATCAGGCCGGTTTTGATCCGCATCGCTTCGAGGCGGAGATCACCGAAACGAGCCTGATGACAGATCCGGTCGCGGCGGAGAAGATACTCGACGATATGCGCGGTGCCGGTATCCGTATTTCCCTCGATGATTTTGGCACCGGGCAATCGAGCCTCGGTCGCCTGCGCGAGATTCGCTTCGACAAGCTCAAGATCGACCGCGCCTTCGTGACGTCGATCCTGCACGACAAGCCTTCAGAACATATCATCCGCGCGATCCTGGCAATGTGCGAAGGCCTTGCCATCGACGTGGTGGCGGAAGGCATCGAGGAAAAAGACCAGGCGGCGCGCCTTATCGAGTTCGGTTGCGGCGGCGGCCAGGGTTATCTTTTCGGCAAGCCCGCCAATGCGATCGACACGCTTCTCTTGCTTCGCTCCGCGGCAGCCCGCGGGGGATCATGACGGAAGAAACGGGTCCGGCGGTCACATGGTCGGCGACGCGGGACAGGGGCCGCCTGATCGCCGAATCGTTGGGCAACGGTGTCACGCGCCTCTCGGAGGAGATCGTCGCCCCTTCCGAGAGGAGTTATTTTTATCTGGTCGAGGGGAGCGGACGCGATTGCCTTATCGACGGAGGCTGGGGCCTCGTGTCGAAAACGGAGGCGATGCGGCTGCTGTCGGCAAGGCCGCTCGTCGCTATTGCGAGCCACAGCCATTTCGATCATATCGGCCTCCTGCATCTTGCCGCGGAGCGCCATGGCCACGAGGCGGAAGCGGCGACTTTCGCGTCCCCCGACCCTCAGGCGACACAAGCGCTTCCCTATCTTGAGGGCAGGGCCGTGCTTGAGAACGGAGCGGCGCTGGAGCCTTCATCGATCGTCCAGCAAACGTGCCCCCTCGATCGTTTCGTTGCGGATGGCTACAGGTTGGACCTCGGTGGCCGCGCCTTGACGGTCTTTCATACGCCCGGCCATTCACCCGGGTCCCTGAGCATTCTCGACGACCGCTCGGGCTTCCTGTTTACGGCCGATGTCGTTCATGACGGGCATATCTACGACGATATCCCCGGCGCCGACCGCGAAGCGCTGCTTTTGTCACACCGGCGTCTTGCCGGAGTCGCTTTCACATTGGCCTGTCCCGGCCATGGTGCCATCCTGCGACCCGATGCGGTGAGGGATCGCATCGAACGCTACCGCCGCGAGACGGGCGTGTGATTTCGGAAAAGGTCGATGGCAGCAACCCCGGAACTGGTTCTCGTTTACGAGGCGGAGGAGGATTGCCGCGAGCGGTTGCTCGCCGAAGGGTTCGCTCTGGGGCGCGCTGCTGAAATCACCTCCTATCTGGCGCAAGCGACGGACATCGGGCCGGAATTCGACGTCGTTGCCGAAGCGTGCCGTTCCCGCGGCATCGGATTTCGGCCGCTGCGCCTCGATGACGCGCCAGAGGTCCTTCGCCGCTGCGACCCCGCCACATCGCTCATCTGGACGCTCACGGACGGTATTGCCTATTTCCGCGGCGGCGTCGCACCGGCGCTGGCACGGTTTCATGGATTGCAGACAATCGGCGCTGACGATTCGCTTTTCGCGCTCTGCCAGGACAAGTTCCGCGCCGGCAGCGTGCTGCGGGCGCTTGGCATGCCGGTTCCGGCGGCCGGGCTTGCGCGGAACGGGGAATGGCTCGTGCCGCCGCCCGATACGCCGGCCGGCTATTTCGTCAAGCCGAACCGGTTGGGCTCCAAGATCGGCATCTGGCCGGAATCGCGTTGCGAAAGCCCGAATGAGGCGCTGGCTCTCAGCCGCCGCATCCACGCCGCCTATCGCGACGACGCGATCGTGCAGGCCTATGTGCCGGGGCGGAATGTTCGCGCCAGCTTTCTGGCCGTCGCGCCCGACGCGGGCATTGAAAGGCTCGGCGTTTTCTTCGTCGATTCAGGCGCCGATTTCCAGACTATGGCCGACAGCCTCGCGCTCTATGGCGACACAGGCCTTGCCGCGATGGCCACCGGCAGGCAATCGCTCCCCGAGCTTCTTGCGGTGCGTGACACGCAGCCGGGCGCGGATAGGGCCATCCGGAGCATTGCGGCCAGTCTGATCCGGGGACTTGGCCTCAAGGACGTGTTTTCGATCGATCTCCGCGTCGAGCCGGACGATACGGTCCACATGATCGAATTCGAGGTTTGTCCGGGACTGCCCTGTTTCGATTTCCGCGCCTATTGCGGCGGTTGCTGGGGGTTGGGCCTGGCGGAAGCGATGGCCGAGACCGCAGCCAGTCGCCTCTTTCCGCATTCGAGATAAAAAGCCCGGCTGTAGATGCAAGCCATCGTTTCTCATGCGATTCTTTTGCGGATCAAAAGCGACTGGAGCGCCGCGGAGGCATTGTCCGCCATCACAGGGAGCAGCATATGACGGCCGCAGCAAAGAGTGGAACATCGCGGACGGGTTTCTGGTGGGATGAAAGCTGCTTCTGGCACTCCGGTGGAAATTACGCCTTCCTCGTCCCGGTCGGCGGGCTCGTCCAGCCGCTTGCAGCGGGCGGCCTGCCGGAAAGCCCCGAAACCAAGCGCCGCCTGAAAAACCTCCTCGAAGTGACCGGGCTCATCAGGGAACTCGACGCGTCTTC
>SCRB01000176.1 GCA_004299545.1 Rhizobiaceae bacterium | reverse complement strand
GCGGTGCGGGCTGGCTATCGAGAAGCGGTCGAGGACGGCTTATGCAGAAATATTCGGTCTTTGCTCTCGCTCGCGAAGCGCTCAAGGGCAACAGGGGCTGGGAGCCCCAGTGGGCGTTTCCCGAACCGCGCAAGGAATATGAGGTCATCATCGTCGGCGCCGGCGGGCATGGGCTGGCGACGGCCTATTATCTCGCCAAGGAACACGGTATCACCGATATCGCGGTGCTGGAGAAGGGCTGGCTCGGCGGCGGCAATACGGGCCGGAACACCACCATCATCCGCTCCAATTATCTCTATGACGAATCGGCCGGCATCTACGATCATGCGGTGAAGCTCTGGGACGGGCTGTCGCAGGATCTGAATTACAACGTCATGTATTCGCCGCGCGGCGTCATGATGCTGGCGCACAACGTCCACGATATTCAGGTGTTCAAGCGGCATATCCACGCCAACCGGCTGAACGGGGTCGATAACGAATGGCTGACGCCGGAAGAGGCGAAGGCGTTCTGCCCGCTGCTCAACATTTCGAAGGACGCGCGCTACCCGGTGATGGGCGCGGCCTTGCAGCGGCGCGGCGGCACGGCGCGGCACGATGCCGTCGCCTGGGGCTATGCACGGGCTGCCAGCGCGCGTGGTGTCCATATCATCCAGAATTGCGAGGTGACGGCGATAAGGCGCTCCATCAACGGCCATGTGACGGGCGTCGAGACGACGAAGGGGTTCATCGGCGCGAAGAAGATCGGCGTGGTGGCCGCCGGCCATTCCTCCGTGCTGATGGCGATGGCCGACGTCAGGATGCCGCTGGAATCCTACCCATTGCAGGCGCTGGTGTCGGAACCGGTGAAGCCCTGCTTCCCTTGTGTCGTCATGTCGAACACGGTGCACGCCTACATCTCGCAATCCGACAAGGGCGAACTCGTCATCGGCGCCGGCACGGACCAGTATACGTCCTATTCGCAGACCGGCGGCCTTCACATCATCGAGCACACGCTGGATGCTATTTGTGAGATGTTCCCGATGTTTACGCGCATGAAGATGCTGCGCTCCTGGGGCGGCATTGTCGACGTGACGCCGGACCGCTCGCCGATCCTTGCCAAGACGCCCGTGCCCGGCCTCTATGTCAATTGCGGCTGGGGCACCGGCGGCTTCAAGGCAACGCCGGGTTCGGGTCATGTCTTCGCCCATACCATCGCCAATGACAATCCGCACCCGATCAACGCGCCCTTTACGCTGGAGCGCTTCCGTACCGGCCGGCTGATCGACGAGGCGGCCGCCGCCGCCGTGGCGCACTGATCGCGGGGAAACTCCATGCTTTTGATCCATTGCCCCTATTGCGAAGAAGACCGGCCGGAACTCGAATTCCGCCACGCGGGCGAGGCGCACCTCGTTCGCCCCTCGAACATGACCGAGATCAGCGAGGACGAGTTCGAGAGTTATTTCTTCATCCGTTCCAACCCCAAGGGTGTCGTCTATGAACGCTGGCGGCATGTGCATGGCTGCGCGCGTTTCTTCAATGCCGTGCGCGATACGGTAAGCGACAAGTTCCTCATGACCTACAAGGCCGGTGAGCCGAAGCCGAAGAAGCTGCCGGAGGCGCAGAAAGCATGAACTCGCAGCCTTTCCGCATCCCAAGCGTGGGTCGCCTCGGCGGCGCGAAGCCGGCACGCTTCACCTTCGACGACAAATCCTTTTCCGGCGTGGAGGGCGATACGCTTGCATCGGCGCTGCTCGCCAACGGGGTTCATCTGGTCGGCCGTTCGTTCAAATATCACAGGCCACGCGGAATCCTGTCGGCTGGAGCCGAGGAGCCGAACGCGCTTGTCGGCATCCATCGCGACGCCGCCCGCCAGACGCCGAACGTGCGCGCGACCGTACAGGAACTCTATGAAGGGCTGACGGCGGTTTCGCAGAACCGCTGGCCGTCGCTTTCCCGTGATATTGGTGCGCTCAACAGCCTTGCATCGCCGCTCTTCGCCGCAGGCTTCTACTACAAGACGTTCATGTGGCCGAAAGCGGCGTGGAAGAGCCTTTACGAGCCGAAGATCCGCGAGGCGGCTGGGCTTGGTGTTGCGCCGGACAAGCCCGATCCCGATCACTACGCGGCGCGCTTCGCGCATTGCGACGTGCTGATCGCGGGTGGCGGCGCGGCCGGTCTTGCGGCGGCGCTCGCGGCGGCCGAAAGCGGTGCGCGGGTCATTCTGTGCGACGAGCAGGCGGGCATTGGCGGCGCGCTCCGTTTCGAGAGCGGCGCGACGATCGACGGCGAAGCCGGCTGGGACTGGGCGCAGGCTGTCGCCGCGAAACTGGCGGCGATGCCCAATGTCAGGCTTCTTACCCGCACGACGGTGTTCGGCTATTACGCGCAGAATTCTCTCGCCCTGGCAGAACGGATCAGCGAGCATCTGTCCGCGCCCGATCCGGACATGCCGCGCGAGCGGCTCTGGCAGGTGAGGGCGAAGCGCGTCGTCATCGCGACGGGCTCGATCGAGCGGCATATGGTGTTCGCCGACAATGACCGGCCCGGCATCATGCTTGCCTCGGCAGCTCGGACCTATCTCAATCATTATGGCGTGGCGGTCGGGCGCAATGTCGGTATCTTCACGGCGAACGATTCCGCCTATGGGGCGGCGATCGACCTGAAAAAAGCCGGCATCGCTATCGCGGCGATCGTCGATCTGCGCGACAATCCGACCGGACCGGTGGTGGACGAGGCGCGCAGCCTCGGCATCGAAATTCACGCCGGCCGCGTCGTTATCCGGACCAGCGGAAAGCTGCGCATCTCGTCCATGGTCGTGCGGGCGAAGAATGGCGGCCCGGAACGCACCATTCCGGTCGATGCGCTGTTGATGTCGGCGGGCTGGACGCCCTCGCTTCATCTTTTCTCGCAATCGCGCGGCAAGGTCGCCTTCGATGATACGACGAAGCGATTCCTGCCGGGAACCTATGCACAGGATTGCGTTTCCGTCGGCGCCTGCAACGGCACCGACGGACTTGCCGCGACGGTGGCCGAGGCGTTTGCAGCCAGCGAAAAGGCTGCGCGGGCCGCGCGCCCCAAGACAAAGGCCGGCGCTTCGGCCAAGCCGAAGGTGGATGTTGCGGAGAACTGGTCGCGCGGCATGAGGGGCGCTGCGCCGGGCGCCGATGGCGGACCGTCGGTCAAGGCTTTCGTCGATTTCCAGAACGACGTGACAGCGAAGGACATCAGGCTTGCCGTCAGGCAGGGCATGCACTCGATCGAGCATGTCAAGCGCTACACGACCAATGGCATGGCGACCGACCAGGGAAAGACCTCCAACCTGCACGGCCTTGCCATCGCCGCAGATGCCCTCGGCAAAGAGATGCCGGAGGTCGGCCTGACGACGTTCCGCCCGCCCTATACGCCGGTGACGTTCGGCGCGATCGTCAACCATTCGCGCGGCGAACTCTTCGACCCGACGCGCAAAACACCGATGCACGATTTCGCCGTGTCCAAAGGCGCCGTCTTCGAGGATGTCGGCCAGTGGAAGCGCGCCTGGTATTTTCCGCGTTCCGGCGAGGACATGCACGCTGCGGTCAACCGCGAATGCGCGACGGTGCGCAAGGCGGCCGGAATTTTCGACGGGACGACGCTCGGCAAGATCGAGGTCGTCGGCCCGGATGCCGCCGCCTTCATGGAACTCCTCTACACCAATCCATGGCAGAAGCTGCAACCCGGCCGCTGCCGCTATGGCCTCATGCTGAGGGAAGACGGCTTCATCTACGACGACGGCGTCGTCGGCCGGCTGTCCGAAGACCGCTTCCATGTCACGACGACGACCGGCGGCGCGCCGCGCGTGCTCAATCATATGGAGGACTATCTCCAGACCGAATTCCCGCATCTGAGGGTCTGGCTCACCTCGACCAGCGAACAATGGGCGGTGATTGCCGTGCAGGGGCCGAGAAGCCGCGACATCATCGCCCCCTTCATCGAGGAGATCGACATTTCGGATGAGGCGATGCCGCATATGTCCGTCAGGGAGGGGAAGATCTGCGGCGTGCCGACGCGGCTTTTCCGCATGTCGTTTTCCGGCGAGCGCGGCTTCGAGATCAACGTTCCCTCGGATTACGGCCCTGCCGTCCTGGAAGAGATCTTCGCGGAAGGCGAAAAACACGGCGCCTGCCTGTACGGCACGGAGGCGATGCACGTGCTGCGCGCCGAAAAAGGCTACATCATCGTCGGGCAGGATACTGACGGCACCGTGACGCCGCACGACGCCGGGCTTTCCTGGGCGGTCGGCAAGAAGAAGACGGATTTCGTCGGCATTCGCGGCTTGAAGCGGCCGGACCTCGTGGCGGAGGGCCGCAAGCAACTTGTCGGGCTGAAGACGAGGGACCCGAAGACCGTTCTGGAGGAGGGCGCGC
>SCRB01000175.1 GCA_004299545.1 Rhizobiaceae bacterium | reverse complement strand
GCAGTCCGCGTGTTGCGTACATTGGATGCAATGACACAGAACATCTACGATAATCCCGCTTTCTTCGCCGGTTACAGCCAGCTTCCGCGCTCGCTGAGCGGCCTCGACGGCGCACCCGAATGGGCCGACCTGATGGCGCTTCTGCCCGATCTGAAAGGGCTTCGCGTGCTCGACCTCGGCTGCGGCTTCGGCTGGTTCTGCCGCCACGTCGCGGGAGAGGGCGCGGCATCGGTGGTGGGCATCGACATATCCGAAAGCATGCTCGCGCGCGCCCGCTCGGCCGGCACCGATCGACGCATCGCCTATCGCCGTGCCGATCTAGAGCACCTCGAACTCGAGCCGGGCTCCTTCGATCTCGCCTACAGCTCGCTGGCGCTGCACTATGTCGAGCGCCTCGACGCGCTGCTCGCCGAGGTGGCGAAAGCCCTTCAACCCGGCGGCCGCTTTGTCTTTTCCGTGGAGCACCCGATTTTCACCGCACCGGTCGTAGACGGCTGGATGACCGGCCGCGATGGCGGGAAGGTCTGGCCGGTGGACCACTATCTCGTTGAAGGTCCGCGCGACAGGAAATGGTTCGTCGATCGCGTCGTCAAGCAGCACCGCATGATCGGCACCTATATCGACCTCCTGACGGCGAACGGCTTCACGCTTCAACGCCTCATCGAATGGGGGCCGACCGACGCCCAGATCGCCGCTCATCGGGAATGGGCGGAAGAACGGCACCGGCCGATGTTCATGCTCGTCTCAGCCGTTCGGGCGGCATGACGCGGCGCCGGCTTCAGTCAGGTCGGAGAAGGAAGTCGAATGGATTTTGACATCATCGTTAAAGGCGGCGTTCTGCCGGACGGCAGCAAGGCCGATATCGCTATTGCCGGTGGCAGGATCGCGGCCATCGAACCGGTCATCGACGCGGATGCGGGAAGGGTGATCGACGCTTCCGGCAATCTCGTCTCGCCGCCCTTTGTCGATCCGCATTTCCATATGGATGCCACGCTCTCCTACGGGCTCCCGCGCATCAATGCCTCGGGCACGCTGCTCGAAGGCATCGCGCTTTGGGGCGAGTTGAAGCCGCTTCTTACCCATGAAGCCGTGAAGGAGCGGGCGCTTCGTTATTGCGACTGGGCGGTGTCGATGGGCCTGCTCGCCATCCGCAGCCATGTCGATGTCTGCGACGATCGGCTGCTTGCCGTCGATGCCCTTCTCGACGTGAAGAGAACCGTCGCGCCTTATCTCGACCTGCAACTCGTCGCCTTTCCGCAGGACGGTTTCTACCGCAGCCCCAGGGCAAGGGAGAACACGCTTCGCGCGCTCGACAGGGGTGTGGACGTGGTTGGTGGAATTCCGCATTTCGAGCGCACCATGGAGGAGGGGCGCCGTTCCGTGACGGAACTGTGCGAGATCGCCGCTGGACGCGGCCTCATGGTGGACATGCACTGCGACGAGACGGACGATCCGCTGTCGCGGCATGTCGAACAACTCGCTTACGAAACCAGGCGGCAGGGGCTCGGCGGCAGGGCGGTCGGCTCGCATCTGACTTCAATGCACTCGATGGACAACTATTACGTCTCGAAGCTTTTGCCGTTGATCGCCGAAGCAGGACTGGCCGCCATTCCCAATCCGCTCATCAACATCGTTCTGCAAGGCCGTCACGACACCTATCCGAAGCGGCGTGGAATGACACGCGTGCCGGAAATGCTGAAGGCAGGCATCCGCGTCGGCTTTGGTCAGGATTGCGTCCTCGACCCATGGTATTCGCTCGGCACCGCCGACATGCTCGATGTCGCCTTCATGGGGCTGCATGTGGCGCAGATGACCAGTCCGGCCGATATGCGCCGCTGCTTCGATATGGTGACGACGGAAAGCGCTACAATCATGGGGTTGGCGGATTACGGCCTGGACGTCGGAAAGGCCGCAAGCCTCGTCATTCTCGATGCCGGTGATCCGGTCGAGGCGATAAGATTGCGCGCCGATCGCCTGTGCGTCATCGCCAGGGGCAGGGTCGTCGCCGAACGCGAGAAACGTGACATGGCGCTATCGATCGAAGGCAGGCCCGCGACGGTCAGCCGCCGCCACAGGCGGTAGGCTCTAGGCCGCTTCGGGCGGTTGCCGCACCTTCGGCGCCGCTTCGACGACCATGGGGTCGAATCTCGCGTCGCCGGCCTGGATCAGATCGAAGAACTGCCGGCGGATGCGCGGCTCCCAGAATTTGTTGATGTGATCCGCGACACCGGTGACACCTTCGGCATGGGGCTTGGAATGGAAGAACCTGGCAATCTGGTTTGCCTGGTAGATCAGCTTGTCAGGCGACATGGGCGGCGGCTCCGGCTCTGATGCGGTCTGGGTGGGTGAATATCTCGAAATCGTCGCCACGCACCAGCGCGACCAGCGTCATCCCGGCTTCTTCCGCGGTACGGATAGCAAGAGCGGTCGGCGCCGAAACGGCAAGCAGGACGCTGG
>SCRB01000174.1 GCA_004299545.1 Rhizobiaceae bacterium | reverse complement strand
GGACATCTTCCCGCAATCGGGAACCTTCGTCTCGCGCGTGCCCGTATCGGCCATTCCCGAAGCGGTTCTGATCCGCAAGGCACTCGAAGGCGCCACCGTGGAGGCGGCAAGCGAAATCGCCGACAAGGCCGCCATCGACAGGCTCGACACCATCATCACGCGCCAGCGGCTGGTTGCCGGACTGGGCGACACGAGTGCCTTCCACGAGGCGGACGAGGCCTTTCACGAGGCCATCGCCGACATTTCCGGCCATCCCGGCGTCTGGAAGCTTCTCAGGCAGGCCAAGGTCCAGATCGACAGGGCAAGGCGGCTGACACTGCCGGTTCTCGGCCGCATGGACCGCGTCATCTCGGAACATGCGATCATCCGCGACGCGATTGGCAGACATGACGGGCAGGCGGCGAAGGAGGCGATGATGATCCATCTGAACGCCGTCATTCCCGACGTCGACCTCTTGCGCTCGCAATATCCGGATTATTTCGCCTTTTAACCGAAAGAGCAGGAAACGTTGCATGCGCCAGGGATGGAGATGGTTCGGCCCGGAAGCCGGCGTGCCGCTGGATGCGGTGCGCCAGGCCGGCGCTACGGACGTGGTTTCGGCGCTGCATCAGGTGCCGATCGGCGACGTCTGGACCGAGGCGAAAATCGCCGAGCGCAAGAACCTCATCGAGACGACGCCTCCCGGCAGAACGAAACTCGAATGGTTCGTCATCGAGAGCATTCCCATCCCCGATGCGATCAAGCGCAAGGGAAAGGGAGCACGGTCGGAGATCGAAGCCTGGATCGCCAGCATGGAAGCGGCGGCGAAATGCGGCATCCAGACGATCTGCTACAATTTCATGCCGGTCGTGGACTGGACACGAACCGAACTCGATTTCGTTACCCCCACCGGCGCAACAGCGATGCGCTTCGATCAGGAGTGTTTCGCGGCTTTCGATCTCTTCATCCTTACCCGCGACGGCGTCGAGCAGGACTATACGCCCGAAGAGCGCGAGCGCGCCCGCAGGATTTATGAAGCGATGAGCGAGAAAGAGATCGCATCCATCGTTCACAACATCACCAGCGCGCTGCCCGGATCGACGACCGAACCGATGTCCATTCCGGGTTTCCGTGAAAAGCTGCGCGCCTATCGCACCATCGACGCCAAAAAGCTCCGGCAGAATTTGATCGAATTCCTGCAAGCCGTCACGCCTGCCGCCGATGCGGCAAAAGTGAAGCTGACGCTCCATCCCGACGATCCGCCGCGTCCGCTTTTCGGGCTGCCGCGCATCGCCTCCACCGAGGCCGATTATGCGGCCTTATTCGACGCCGTGCCGTCAGCCTCGAACGGTATCTGCCTTTGCACCGGAAGCCTCGGCGTCCGCGCCGATAACGATCTCGCCGGCATGGCGCGGCGCTTCGCGGAACGCATCCATTTCGTTCATCTGCGCGCGACCAGCCGGGAACAGGATCCGCGAAGCTTCCACGAATCCGCCCATCTGGAAGGCGACGTGGACATGGTCGCGGTCCTGCGCGAACTGATAAAAGAGGACGGCAAGCGCGCGGCCGGCGACAGAATCGTGTTCC
>SCRB01000173.1 GCA_004299545.1 Rhizobiaceae bacterium | reverse complement strand
CAGCGGCGGCGATGATGACCGGGCGGGCGCCGAGCGCCCGGATAGGGTTCTGACCCTAGTATCAGGGAGGCCGCCAAGGGAGTGAGCGGACGTACCGAATATGGCTGCGGCATCGTGGCATTGGCGGCGGCCGGCGCCGACGCTGCGGCCTTCGCGCGCCGGATCGCCGGCGAAGCAGGACGGTGCGAGGCCGGTTTCGCGCTCATCTTCCATTCGCCTTCCACTTTCGCGCCGGCCGACATCGCCCGCTCCATGGCGGCGGAAGCTCCGGCGCTCTCCCATGCCGGCTGCACCAGCGCCGGGGAGATCACGCCCGACGGGGTCGGCGACGGCGACGCGATTGCGCTGCTTTTCCCTGCCCGCAACTTCACCATCGTCTCGACCATGATCGAGGACATCACCAGTTCCGGCCTCCACACGATCGCGGGCGAGGTCGAAAGGCTGGTGCGCTTGCTCGACGCGCAGGCTCCCGGCATGAACCGCTTCGCCATGTGCCTGATCGACGGCATGTCCTTCGCGGAAGAGAAAGTAACCGCGGCGATCCACTGGGCGCTCGACGACATCCCGCTCGTCGGCGGGTCGGCGGGCGACGACATGCGCTGGCAAAGCCCGGTCCTGTTCCATGAAGGCGTCGTGCGCTCCGGCAGCGCCATCGTCCTTCTGGTCGCGACCGATATTCCCTTCGATATCTTCAAGACCGACAATTTCGTGCCCACGGGAGAGAAATTCGTCGTCACCGCTTCCGATCCGGAACGGCGCATCGTGTCCGAGTTCAATGCCCGCCCGGCCGCAATGGAATATGCCGATGCGCTTGGCGAGGACCATCGGCGCCTCTCGCAGATGCGGTTCGCCTCCTCGCCCGTCGTCGTCAGGGTCGGCGGCCAATATTACTGTCGCGCGATCAGGGGCGCCACCGAGGACGGCGCGCTGACCTTCGCCTGCGCCATAGACGACGGCGTGGTGCTGACGCTGGCGGAAGCGCGCGGCATGGTCGAAACCACCCGCGCGGCGCTCGAACGCATGGACCGCAGGCTCGGCGGGCTGGATGTCGTGCTGGGCTTCGACTGCTGCTATCGCAGGATCGACGCGATGAACCGGCAGAACATGCGCCCGCTTTCGGAACTTTACCGGCAATACCATGTCATCGGACTCGGCACCTACGGCGAGCAGTACCAGTCGATGCACCTCAACCAGACGCTGACCGGCATCGCTTTCGGACGCGCCGGAAGCATGCCCAAAGCGGCGGCGGAATAAGAGGCCTGACCCGATGCCGCTCAGCGAGATCAACGACCCGGAACGCCTGAAACGCATCAACGCGGCACTGGTCGGCCGTGTCGAACGTTCCATGGAGCAGCAGGAGAACGCGTTCTCGCTTTTCCAAACCGCCATCAGCCTCGAGGGGCGCATCAGGGCGCGTACCGAAGAATTGCGCGGGGCGCTGCGCAGGCTTGAGCAATCGAACTCGGAGTTGATGCAGGCCAAGGAAACGGCGGAGCAGGCTAATCTGTCCAAAACCCGCTTCCTTGCCGCGGCGAGCCATGACGTGCTGCAGCCGCTCAATGCCGCACACCTGTCGATTTCCGCGCTCGCCGAGCTACAGACGACCGAAGAAGGCCGGCACTTGTCGGAGCAGGTGTCACGCGCCCTCGACACGATGGAGGACCTGTTGCGGACTCTCCTCGACATTTCCCGCCTCGACGCCGGCGTGGTAACGCCGGAGATGGCGGACGTCGCGCTGATGCCGCTCTTCCAGTCGCTCGCATCCGACTTCTCGCCGACCGCGGCGGCAAGGGGCCTCGATCTCCGTTTCCGCCCGACGAAGGCGGTGGTCCGCACCGACCGGACGATGTATCGCCGCATCCTGCAGAACATCATCTCCAATGCCCTGCGCTACACACAGACGGGCGGCGTGGTGGTGGGAACCAGAGAGCGCAGCGGCCGGACCGTCGTGGCCGTCGCCGATACGGGGATCGGCATCCCGCCCGACCAGGCCGATCTCGTCTACGAGGAATTCCAGCGCGGCGCCAACACGCGCGGACTGGACAACCGAGGCGGCGGCCTCGGGCTGGGACTCGCCATCGTCCGGCGCCTAGTGACGGCGCTCGGACACGACATTTCTTTCACCTCGCGCCTCGACAAGGGAACGGTCTTCCGGATCGCCGCACCCACCGTTGCCGTGAGCACGGCGCAAAAAATCCTTCCGCCCCTCGAACAGCAACGCTTTTACGGCCTCTTCGGCGTTCGCGTGCTGCTTGTCGAGAACGACCAGACGACGATCGAGGCCATGGCGGCGCTTCTTGGCCGCTGGAACTGTTCGGTCCGTATCGGAACCTCGACCCGGAATGCGCTCGCGGCATTAGCGGATACGGACTGGGTACCCGACATCATCATCGCCGACCAGCATCTCGACCAGGGGGACCTCGGCATCGTCACGGTCGGCGAAGCGCGGCAATACCTGGAACGCCGCGTGCCGGCGCTGATCGTCACGGCCGATCCGTCGGATGCGCTCGCGGCCGCCGCACGCCAGGGCGGCATCGAACTGATGCACAAACCGGTCAAGCCGGCGGAACTGAGGGCGTTGATGGCGCATCTGTTAGCGTGAAGATGCGGCAGATCGGCAGTCGGGATTCGTATTAAGGCTTTCGACGCTCGGCCGCAGAAGCCGGTCCGACTGCCGATCTGCTTATTGCCGACTGCCCATTCCCTCCCGAAACAGTTCCGCATGATCCAGCCGCGAAACTTCGATTACCGCCTGGGTGCGGCTGTAGACGCCGAGCTTGCGCAGAATCTCCGATACATGCGCCTTCACCGTCGTCTCGCCGACCTGCATCTCATAGGCGATCTGCTTGTTCAGCATGCCCTGCCTGAGCATCCGCAATACCCGTAATTGCTGCGGCGTGAGCGTCGAGAGCCGGCGCACCAGATCCGCCCGGTCGCCGCAATCCGCGCTGGCGGCGGGTTGCACCAGGTCCGCCGGAACATAGACCGCGCCGTCCATAACCTCGCGGACG
>SCRB01000172.1 GCA_004299545.1 Rhizobiaceae bacterium | reverse complement strand
CGGAATTGCGAGAATACAAAGACCCCGAGACACCGTTCGAGGTCCTGTTCTGCGCCGAAGCCGGCTATTACCGGCATGCCGCAGTGGCGGCCGTTTCCCTTGCGGAGAACAATCGGCGGTCAAGGACAAACATCCATGTCCTGACCTGCGTCGAAAACAGGGTTGCCGAAGGCATGTTCAAGGAGAGCCTGGCGCCCTACCGGCACGTCACTGTTGCCTTCCATCATGTGTCGGATTCAAGACTCGACGAAGTCTTCTTCGACCGACACCTGACGAAAGAAGCCTATATGCGATTTCTCGCGCCAGCGGTTTTTCCGGCGAGTGTCGGCCGCGTGCTTTACCTCGACTGCGATCTGGTGGTGCTCGACGACCTGAGGCCGCTCTGGAATATGGACCTGCGCGGCAAGGCGATCGCTGCCGCCCCCGATTTCCCATGGGACGAGAACGGAGCGCTGGCGAGGCGGCTGGCATCGCTGGGCCTGAGCGCCACTGATACGTATGTCAATTCCGGCGTCCTTCTTCTCGACCTCGATCGTTGGCGACGCGACAATCTTTCAGACCGCCTCTTTGCCTATGCTAAAGCGCGCGGATCGGTGCTCGCGTTCCACGACCAGGACGCGATCAACGCCGTCCTCCACGACGACATCCATGTCGTCGACTGCCGCTGGAATCTCCAGTCCCGGATGTACAGGCTCGGCCGGAGATCGTTTCCGCACGAATTCGCGGCGACGCGGCAGGCCCGGCGGCGGCCCGCCATCCTGCACTATTCGACCGGCGAAAAGCCGTGGCTGTTCCGCTCGCAGGCCGTCCGGAAGAAGCATTATTTTCACTATCTCGGGAAAACTGCCTGGCGCAATGCGCGGCCGGCCCCGCTCACCCTTCCCCAGTTCGCCGAATGGTGGCTCGGGCGCCAGTTCCTGCGCGTCGGCGCCGACTATATGCAGATCATCTCGCTCGCCCGGCACGCGATCTCGAGATCCTGGCGGCCCGTCCGGCGTAGCCTGGCTTCCGTTCGGGTGCCAACGGCGCCCAAGCGGCGCACAAAGAGCGAGCCGTCTTCATGAACCAGGTTCGCAACTCGATCCTGTTTTCAGCGGCCGACAAATATGCCTCGCAAGCGCTCGCCCTGGTGACGACGGCTGTCATGGCGCGCATCCTCACGCCGGCCGAGACAGGGCTGTTCGTCGTGGCCAATTCCGTCACCCTCCTGGCCAACAACTTCCGCGACTTCGGCGTCGGCACTTACATCGTTCAGCAGAAGACCGTCAGCCGCGAGATCGTGCGATCCGCCTTCACACTCACGCTCATCCTGTCGTTTGCCATGGCCGTGGCCATCTGCCTCGGCTCCGGTACGCTGGCGTCCTTCTATCACTCGCAGGGGCTGCAGAACCTGCTTGTCGTGGCGACACTCGGCTTTCTCATGATTCCTTTCAGCAGTCCGATCATGGCGCTTCTCCAGCGCGAAATGGCGTTCAAGGCGCTCGCCATAATCAACATCGGCGCGGCGCTGGCCGGCTGCATCGTTACCGTCGGGCTCGGGTTGGCGGGGCTGGGCCCGGTGAGTTATGTCTGGGGTTCGGTCGTGACAGGCGCACTGATATGCGTGCTGGCGCTCAGCGCACGTCCGGAGTTCTGGATCTTCCGGCCGTCTCTCGCCGGCATGAGGCCGCTCCTGTCCTTCGGTGCCGTCTCGTCCCTCATCACTGTCTCCAACATGGCCTATGATCTTCTGCCCAAATTCGCTTTCGGCAAGATCCTCGGCTTCGACGCCGTCGGGCTTTATGCGCGTGCGCTCACCGTCTGCCAGCTTCCCGATCGCTTTATTGTTTCGGCCCTGCAACCGGTGGTCCTTCCAGCCTTCGCCGAGCAGGCACGGTCCGGCGATTCTCTCAAGGCAGGCTATCTTCACGGCCTCAGCCTGATGACGGCGGTCCAGTGGCCTGTCCTGATTATGCTTTCCCTGCTCGCCGGGCCGGTGGTCGATATCCTGCTCGGACCGCAATGGGGCGCCGTGCCGCCGCTGGTGCGTGTCATGGCGCTGGCCAATATGGCCCTTGCCCCCGCTGTCCTGACCTTTCCCGTCCTCGTCGCGGCGGGTCGTGTCGGAGACGCGCTATGGGCGACGCTGATCAGCCTGCCGCCGTCCTTCGCGATCGTCATCGGTGCGGCTTTCGTCAATCTGGAAGCCGTTGCCGCAAGCCTGCTCGTCGTGGCCCCGCTGCAGATGTTCGTGGCTTATCTTTTCATCCGCCGCGCCATCGGCATCGGCTGGGCGGATCTGGTGCGAGCCGCGCGCGACAGCGCCTGCCTTGCGCTCGGTGCCGCGCTGGCGCCGATCGTCGTCGTGGCGACATCGTCCACCGGCTTCAGCCTTGGATGGCTGCAGACCGCCATGGCAGTTGCCGGCGGCGCGGCGGGCTGGGCGGCGGCGTTGATGTTGGTCGATCATCCGCTGAAAAAGGAAATCGGCGGTATACTGCTCTCGGTGGCGCGGCGAGGCTGGAGAAGCAGGGCAGCGACACCGTAAAAATGGGGGCCGGCACGCCTTGCCAACGCAGTGCCGCGCAATGGAGCAAGACTTGGATTCCAGTAGCTATGAAAGCGGAACAATGGACGCGGCCTACGACCTTTCGGGAAAGCGGGTCTGGGTGGCCGGCCATCGCGGGTTGGTCGGCTCGGCCCTGATCAGGAGGCTGTCGCGGGAAAAGGTCAATCTCCTGACGGTCGGCAGAGGCGAACTCGACCTCAGCCGGCAGGCGAATGTCGAGAACTGGATGGACAGGGAAAGGCCGCAGGTGATTTTCCTGGCGGCCGCCAAGGTCGGAGGCATCCATGCCAATGACCGCCATCCGGCCGACTTCCTTTACGAGAACCTGGTGATCGAGGCGAATATCATCCACGCGGCCTGGCAGGCCGGCGTGGAGAAACTGGTGCTGCTTGGATCCACCTGCGTTTATCCGAAGCTCGCGCCGCAGCCTATTCCCGAGGAGGCGCTGCTCAGCGGCCCCCTGGAACCGACCAACCAATGGTATGCGGTGGCCAAGATCGCCGGCATCAAGCTCGTCCAGGCCTACAGGCGGCAACATGGCTGCGATTTCATTTCAGCCCAGCCGACCAATCTTTACGGCCCCGGCGACAATTTCGATCTCGAGACGAGCCATGCGCTCCCCGCTCTCATCCGGAAGGCGCATG
>SCRB01000171.1 GCA_004299545.1 Rhizobiaceae bacterium | reverse complement strand
CTCAGCATCGCATAAACAGGCGAACCATTCTTCCAGTATACGAGGAAAACGACGATCGCATGCAGCACCGCGCCGACAAGCACGGTATGCACGCTGTTGAAAAGGGAGCGAACAAACTGGATATAGACATCGGCAGGAATGGTTGCCGGTTTTGATCTGATCATCGCCTGATCCGCCGAAGAGAGGCCGATCATGACACGTGGCTGTTAATAAACGCTTATTTGAGCATTGACGAAAGCACGAACTATTCGGCCGCCTGCAACGTCGCCGGACCGGCTTCTCTTTTGCCGAAGCGGGCGATAAGGCGCTCTCTTTCCGCTTCCGCCCTGCCGGCATTCTCCGCCTTCACATGGCCGAACCCGCGAATGAGGGACGGAACGGAAAGAAGCGCCGCCGCGGCCTCGATATTGGCCGCGTTGAGCCTTGTCCCGACCATCGCGAGGTCGTCTTCATATTGGGCAAGCAGCAGTCTTTCCATGCGCCGCTCGGCGGTATGGCCGAAAATGTCGAACATGGTGCCACGCAGGCCTTTCAGGCCGGCAAGCAAGCGGAAGCCCTTCATCATCCAGGGGCCGAACGTCGACTTCCTCAGCCGGCCGTTCTCGTCCCGCCGGTTCAGAAGGGGCGGCGCGAGATGGAATTCGAGCCTGTCATAGGAGGAAAAGGTCGAGGAAAGCTGGGCCGCGAAGCTGCCATCGGTGTAAAGCCGGGCGACCTCGTATTCGTCCTTGATCGCCATCAGTTTGAACAGATTGCGCGCGACGGCCTCCGACAAGACGGTCGAACCGCGTTTCGCCTTTTCCTCGGCCTCTCGCATCTGCCCGACCTTGTCGGCGTAACGCTTCGCATAGGCCGCGTTCTGGTAGCCCCGCAGAAAGGCGACACGCTTTTCGACGATCTCGTCGAGCGTCGTCGAGAACTGCCGGTCAACTGTTTTCGGCCCGGCATCTTCGACCAGTTTGCGGACGAAATCCGGAGCATGCCCCGCCCGCCGGCCCCAGCGAAAAGCGGAAACATTCATCGCCACCGCCTGGCCGTTCAATTCGATCGCCTTCTCGATCGCTTCGGCGGAAAGCGGCAGGCCGCCCTTCTGGAACGCCAATCCGAGGAGGAACATGTTCGCTGCCAGCGAATTGCCGAAAAGCACGGTTGCGGTGCGGGTTGCGTCGAAGAAATGAGCATTGTCCTGCCCAGCGGCCTCGCGAATGGCCTTTTTCAACCTTTCCGTCGGCAGCGAGAAATCCGCCGAACGCGCAAAATCGCCCGGCATGACTTCCGCCGTGTTTGCGACGAAAACCGTCTGCCCGACGCGCGCGGCGGCGAGCACCTTCCTGGCGCCGGAAACGACAAGATCGCACCCCAGGATGAGATCCGCCTTGCCGGCCGAAACACGGATAGCGCTGATTGATTCGGGATCCTTCGCGATCCGAATATGGCTGAAAACGGCGCCTCCTTTTTGGGCCAGGCCGGCCATGTCGATCATGCCGCAGCCCTTGCCTTCAAGATGCGCGGCCATACCGAGAATGGCGCCGATCGTCACCACGCCGGTCCCGCCTATGCCATCGACGATCGCCGCCCACCCGTCATCGAGAGGGGCGACCGCAGGCGTCGGCACGCCTTCCAGTGGATCGGAGGCTCCCGCCGCGCCCTCCGCCTTGCGGATTTTCGCTCCGTGAACCGTCACGAAAGAGGGGCAGAAACCATTGACGCAGGAAAAATCCTTGTTGCAGCTCGACTGGTCGATCCGTCGCTTGCGCCCGAATTCCGTTTCGAGCGGTTGCACGGAAACGCAGTTCGAGGCGACGCCGCAATCGCCGCAGCCCTCGCAGACCAGCTCGTTGATGATGATGCGCTTGTCCGGATCGGGAAAGGTGCCGCGCTTGCGCCGGCGACGTTTTTCGGCAGCGCAAGTCTGGTCGTAAAGGAGGACGGAAACCCCTTTAACGTCGCGCAATTCGCGCTGCACGGCGTCGAGCTGGTCACGATGATGAATGGTCGCGCCGCCGGGAAATTCCACCTGCCCGGCGTATTTTCCCGGCTCGTCGGTGACGACGGCGATGCGCTCGACGCCTTCGGCCTTTACCTGCCTCGCGATGGCATCGACCGTCAGCTGCCCCTCATGCGGCTGGCCGCCGGTCATGGCGACAGCGTCGTTAAAGAGGATCTTGTAGGTGATGTTGGCATCCGAGGCGAGCGCGAAGCGGATCGCCAGCAGGCCCGAATGATTATAGGTCCCGTCGCCCAGATTCTGGAACATATGCGAGCGCTTCGAGAACGGCGCTTGTCCGACCCATTGCGCACCCTCGCCGCCCATGGCGGTGAAGCCGACGGTGGAGCGGTCCATCCACAGCGACATGAAGTGGCAGCCGATCCCGGCGCCCGCGATCGAGCCTTCGGGTACTTTCGTCGAGGAATTGTGCGGACAGCCGGAACAGAAATAGGGCGTGCGCGAGCCGACATCCTGCGTATCGGCGAGCATCGCCTGGTACTGTTTCATCTTGCTGACACGCTGGCCGATGTCCTCCGGGTGCCCGGCCACCTTCAGCACGCGTTCCCCGATGGCGATCGCGATATCGTTCGCATCGAGCGCTCCGCTCGGGGGAAACAGCCACTCGCCGCGTTCGTCCCTCTTGCCGACGATTTCAGGCTGCATCGCCGTGCCGTAAAGGCATTCGCGAAGCTGGGTCTCGATCAGGGAACGCTTCTCCTCGACCACGAGGATCGTTTCGAGTCCCTCGGCAAAGCGGCTGACATGCGTGTAGTCGAGCGGCCAGGGACAGCCGACCTTGAACAGCCTGAGGCCGATTTCGGCGGCCCGCTTCTCGTCGATACCGATGTCGTCCAGGGCCTGGCGCACGTCCAGATAGCTTTTGCCCACGGTGATGATGCCGATCCTGGGCGTTCGACCGCCTGAATAGACGATGCGGTTGAGATTGTTGGCCTGGATGAAAGCGGCCGCCGCGGCGCGTTTGCATTCATGCAGCCTGGATTCCTGCCCGAGCATGTCGATCTCGTGGCGGATGTTGAGGCCGCCCGGCGGCATATCCATTTCCGGGAAGATCACTTTCAGCCTGTCGAGCGACACATCGACGGAGGCCGTCGATTCGATGTTGTCCTTGACGCATTTCATCGCCGCCCAGGTACCCGCGAACCGTGAAAGCGCATAGCCATAGAGGCCGTAATCGATGATCTCCTGCACGCCGGCGGGATTGAAGATCGGAACCATGGCATCGATGAAGGCAAATTCCGTCGCATGCGCGGTCGTCGACGATTCGGCGGTATGATCGTCGCCCATCAGCGCCAGCACCCCGCCGTGTCTCGACGACCCGGCCAGATTGCCATGACGGATCACATCACCCGAACGATCGACGCCTGGTCCCTTGCCGTACCAGAGGGCAAAGACCCCGTCATGAAGCCCCTCACCCAGAAGTTCCGTC
>SCRB01000170.1 GCA_004299545.1 Rhizobiaceae bacterium | reverse complement strand
CACCTATGTGCACGGCGTTTACGTCATGTCCGGGGCCAGGGAAATCACCTCACTTCCCTCGACGCTTGTCCGTATTACAAGCGATGCCGGTTATGAGGGGTGGGGCGAAGTCTGCCCACTGGGGTCCACCTATCTGCCCCAACATGCCGGCGGCGCGCGCGCGGCGCTCGAGTTGCTCGCACCGGCCCTGATCGACCTCGATCCGACGAATCTTGCTTCCGTTTACGATGCGATGGATCATGTTCTGGCGGGGCATGCCTATGCGAAGAGTCCGATTGACGTCGCCTGTTGGGATCTAACCGGCAAGGCATGGGGCGCCAGCGTGGCGGACATGCTGGGCGGCGTCCGCCAGCAACGCTTTCCTCTTTATTTCGCGGTTCCGCTTGGTTCCCCCGAAGAGATGAAGCGTTACGTCCTGGCTCGCCGAGAAGAGGGGATCCATCGCTTCCAACTGAAGATCGGCGGCGAACCGACATTGGATGCCATTCGCGCCAGGCTCATAGTTGATAATACAGGGCCGGAGGATCTTATCGTCGGGGACGCGAACTGTGGCTGGCGTGTGAACGACGCGATCATCGCGGCGCGTGCCATGGAGGGCCTTCCACGCTTCTATTTCGAGCAACCCTGCCCCACCATGGAAGAATGCATCGAGGTGCGGAAACACACGGCACTGCCGATGGTCTATGACGAGGTGGTTACGGACCCAAATACTCTCATCCGTGCCACACGCGATGGCGGCGCCGGAGCATTTAATTTGAAAGTATCCAAAGTCGGCGGTCTGACCAGGGCGAAGATGATGCGCGATCTCGGTCAGGAACTGGGCCTGCAAATAACCATCGAGGATACATGGGGCGGCGATATTGTCTCGGCAACCTCCGCGCATCTCGCGGCGTCGACACAAGCACGATCATTGCTCAGCGTATCCTTCATGAACGACTGGACGAATGAGCATGTCGCGCATTATCAGCCGAGAAGCGAAGGCGGCTTCGGTAGCGCGCCAACCGCGCCCGGCCTGGGTATAGAAATTGATGCCGGAGCACTGGGGCAGCCGTTGCTCAGTTTCAGCCGATGACGAGCGGCCAGTTGCGGCAAAAATTCTTTCCATTGTATAAAATCATCAATTTGCGGGATGCTGCGAGGTGGTTATGCCCCCAATAATCTCGATCCATAAAAGAGACATGCCTGTGGTCGGTAAAGGGCTGAAACATAAGACGATGTCCGAGGCTGCGGCAGCGGAGATCCGTGAGCGGATTCTCGACGGGACTTATTCACCTGAAATGCATCTCAGACAGGACGTTCTGGCGGCTGAATTCGGAATGAGTCGCATCCCGATTCGCGAGGCGCTGCTGTCACTTGAAAGCGAGGGATTATTGAACATCCTTCCCCACCGTGGCGCTGTCGTGGTCAAATTGTCTGCCGAGGAAATCGAAGAGCTTTTCAACATGCGCTTGCTGTTGGAGCCTTTCCTTTTCCTGAGATCCGCACCGCATCTGACATCCTCCGACTTCAGCAGGCTCACGAAAACCCTGTCGGAGTATTCAGCTGCCATCAGGGAGGTGAATGTAAATACCTGGAACGATCTGAACACCGAATTCCACATGACGATCTACAAATACGCCTGTAGTCCGAGGATAATATCGACGGTCCGGAATTTGTTGGCCGAGTGCGATCGTCACACGCGAATTCAACTTACGAGCATTACCGCCGATCGAAAGCGTGCAGTCAGGGAGCACAGGAAGATACTTAAATTGTGCAAGCAAGGGCGATATGAAGAAGGCGTCCAGCTGATGAAAGAACATATCGACCATATTCGAGTGGCACTCATTGATCTGCTCCATGTC
This sequence comes from Rhizobiaceae bacterium, assembly GCA_004299545.1. Classification (GTDB taxonomy): domain Bacteria; phylum Pseudomonadota; class Alphaproteobacteria; order Rhizobiales; family Rhizobiaceae; genus Mesorhizobium_L. The sequence goes on along the minus strand of SCRB01000170.1, from coordinate 1,068 downwards.
CGGCAAGAGGTTCCTGACGCCTCGCCGGGGGGCGGCAGCGCCATCGAACTTCCGATCGATTGACATTTCCACAGGCGCGGGCGGCTTGGTTACCGGTTCCGGTTTGGTGGCTTATACATCCGATAGATGACGGACTGTTGCGCCCCCCTGGGTGCACTCGACGACCCCCCCCGTCGAGAGACCCGCAACCAGAGTGCTTGATCGAAGGCCCGGCAGTTGCCATATTGCCGACGCGCCTCTCGTTGCTTCGAGAGTAACCGCATTCAGATGCCGCTCGTTCGGGCTTTTCGGCATCCGTTCAATCTCCGCGGCCGCCTGTATCGGATTCCCGGCCTGGCCGGCCTCCAACTTGGAGTCAGTATGATATCTTTTGCACTGCCTGAGGCGGTTTTGACCGCAAGCTCAAATGGAATTCCCGTGATGCGGGCTTACAGGGAATACCTTAAATATACGGTCGACGACATTGCCGTGATCAGCGGCCTGACCATCGAGGAAATTGAGAAAATCGAAGCCGGGCACCGTTTTGAGAAGGGCTACAGGGACCGCATCGCTCGGGCTCTTGGGCTGCCCGAAGGCTTCTTCGAAGAGATTCCGGACATCCCTGACGCGGCCTGACCGTGTCGCGGCCCGTATTCCATGTGCGGCGCCGTGTCGTGACAGGCGGCGACCGCGAACCGGTGGAAATTTCTTTTGGACCGATCTATGAAATCCAAAGCATGCCGCCCGAAAGTGTGTCGGGATAGCGACATGCCTGAAAGTTAAGAAGATAAAGCGCGCCGCGTGGTCCGTTCAAACGCGCCGCGCTTTAGATCAGTGGAGCGGCATCGCTATCACGCACTAGGCCTGCAAGGGGAGGAGCTGAAGACCGCGTGTACAAGTTCGATTTCGCTCCGGTATTCGCCTCCTTCGGCCACCTTCTCGCAGGGGCCGCCGTGACGATGGAACTGTCGTGCGGCGCCATGCTGATCGGGCTCGCTATTTCCGTGGTCTGTGCCGCGGCGAAGACATCGCGGATCGCACCGCTCGTGTGGATCGTCAATGTCTATGTCGAGGTGATCCGCAATACCC
>SCRB01000169.1 GCA_004299545.1 Rhizobiaceae bacterium | reverse complement strand
GCAGCGCCAGGCGGTGCCGCTGGTCCGCGCCGAGGCGCCGTTCGTCGGCACCGGCATGGAGCCGGTCGTGGCCCGCGATTCGGGCGCCGCGATCGCCGCCCGCCGCACCGGCATTGTCGATCAGGTGGACGCGACACGTATCGTTATCCGCGCGACGGAAGATCTCGATCCCGGCAAGTCGGGCGTCGATATCTACCGGCTGATGAAGTTCCAGCGCTCGAACCAGTCGACCTGCATCAACCAGCGGCCGCTGGTCAGGGTCGGCGACCGGATCGAGAGGGGCGACATCATCGCCGACGGCCCCTCGACCGATCTCGGCGATCTGGCGCTCGGCCGCAACGTGCTCGTCGCCTTCATGCCGTGGAACGGCTACAACTACGAGGACTCCATCCTCCTGTCGGAGCGCATCGTTGCCGATGACGTCTTCACCTCGATCCATATCGAGGAGTTCGAAGTCATGGCGCGCGATACCAAGCTCGGACCGGAAGAGATCACGCGCGACATTCCGAACGTCTCGGAAGAGGCGCTGAAGAACCTCGACGAGGCCGGCATCGTCTATATCGGCGCGGAAGTGCAGCCGGGCGACATCTTGGTCGGCAAGATCACGCCGAAGGGCGAGAGCCCGATGACGCCGGAGGAGAAACTTCTGCGCGCCATCTTCGGCGAGAAGGCGTCCGACGTGCGCGACACCTCCATGCGCATGCCGCCCGGGACCTTCGGCACGGTGGTCGAGGTGCGCGTCTTCAATCGCCACGGCGTCGAGAAGGACGAGCGCGCCATGGCGATCGAACGCGAGGAGATCGAGCGTCTCGCCAAGGACCGCGACGACGAGCAGGCGATCCTCGACCGCAACGTCTACGGCCGCTTGGTCGATATGCTCTCCGGCAAGGAGGCGATCGCCGGTCCGAAGGGCTTCAAGAAGGGCACGGCGCTGTCGCGGGAGATTCTCGACGAATATCCGCGCTCGCAATGGTGGCAGTTCGCGGTGGAGAACGAAAAGCTCCAGGGCGAATTGGAAGCCCTTCGCGGCCAGTACGACGATTCCAAGCGGGCGCTGGAGCAGCGCTTCATGGACAAGGTCGAGAAGGTGCAGCGCGGCGACGAGATGCCCCCCGGCGTCATGAAGATGGTCAAGGTCTTCGTCGCGGTGAAGCGCAAGATGCAGCCCGGCGACAAGATGGCCGGCCGCCACGGCAACAAGGGCGTGGTCAGCCGCATCCTGCCGGTCGAGGACATGCCGTTCCTTGAGGACGGCACCCATGTCGATATCGTGCTCAACCCGCTCGGCGTGCCGAGCCGCATGAATGTCGGCCAGATCCTCGAGACGCATCTGGGCTGGGCCTGCGCCGGAATGGGCAGGCAGATCGGCGAACTGATCGACGCCTATAAGGAGAACGGCAACACCAAGCCGCTCAGGGCTAAGATCGAGGAGGTCATCCCCGACAACGACCGCAACGAGCCGGTGCGCAACTATGACGACGAGTCGATCCTGCGGCTCGCCGATCAGATGAGGCGCGGCGTCTCGATCGCAACGCCGGTGTTCGACGGTGCGCATGAGGCCAACATCGACAACATGCTCGAACAGGCCGGATTGCAGTCGAGCGGCCAGTCGACGCTCTATGACGGGCGCACGGGCGAAGCGTTCGACCGCAAGGTGACAGTGGGCTACATCTACATGCTCAAGTTGCACCATCTGGTGGACGACAAGATCCATGCGCGTTCGATCGGGCCTTACAGCCTCGTCACCCAGCAGCCGCTGGGCGGCAAGGCGCAGTTCGGCGGCCAGCGCTTCGGCGAGATGGAGGTGTGGGCGCTCGAAGCCTATGGCGCCGCCTATACGCTGCAGGAGATGTTGACGGTGAAGTCCGACGACGTTGCCGGCCGCACCAAGGTCTACGAAGCGATCGTCAGAGGCGACGACACGTTCGAGGCGGGCATTCCCGAGAGCTTCAACGTTCTCGTCAAGGAAATGCGGTCGCTCGGCCTCAATGTCGAACTGGAAAACACGCGCGTCGAACAGGACCAGCAGCGCCAGCTGCCCGACGCCGCCGAGTAATGATGGGCGAGGGGTGCTTCACGGCACCCCTCGTTCGACATCGCTCCGCCCGGCCGCCTTCCCCCAGACGCCGGCCGGGCATGTAGGCAGAATTGCACGAAGAGGGCTTTATCACGGAGCCCCACAAGGAGAATGGCATGAACCAAGAGGTCATGAATCTCTTCAATCCCCAGACCCCGGTGCAGACCTTCGATTCCATCCGGATATCGTTGGCGTCGCCGGAGAAGATCCTGTCCTGGTCGTTCGGCGAGATCAAGAAGCCGGAGACGATCAACTACCGCACGTTCAAGCCCGAGCGTGACGGTCTGTTCTGCGCGCGCATCTTCGGCCCGATCAAGGACTATGAGTGCCTGTGCGGCAAGTACAAGCGCATGAAGTACAAGGGCGTCATCTGCGAGAAGTGCGGCGTCGAGGTGACGCTGAGCAGGGTGCGCCGCGAGCGCATGGGCCATATCGAGCTTGCCGCGCCCGTCGCCCATATCTGGTTCCTGAAGTCGCTGCCGTCGCGCATCGGCACGCTGCTCGACATGACGCTCAAGGACATCGAGCGCGTTCTCTATTTCGAGAACTATATCGTCACCGAACCGGGCCTGACGGCGCTGAAGGAAAACCAGCTTCTGTCGGAAGAGGAATACATGCTCGCCGTCGATGAATATGGCGAGGACAGCTTCACGGCAATGATCGGCGCCGAGGCCATCCACGAGCTTCTCGCCGGCATGGATCTTGAGAAGATCGCGGGCGACCTCAGGTCCGAACTTGCGTCCACGACATCGGAACTGAAGCAGAAGAAGCTGCTGAAGCGCCTCAAGGTTGTCGAGAACTTCATCGAGTCCGGCAACCGCCCCGAATGGATGATCATGAAGGTCGTGCCGGTGATCCCGCCGGACCTGCGCCCTCTCGTGCCGCTCGACGGCGGCCGCTTCGCGACGTCCGACCTGAACGATCTCTACCGCCGCGTCATCAACCGCAACAACCGCCTGAAGCGGTTGATCGAGCTTCGCGCGCCCGGCATCATCATCCGCAACGAGAAGCGCATGTTGCAGGAAGCCGTCGACGCGCTGTTCGACAACGGCCGCCGCGGCCGCGTCATCACTGGCGCCAACAAGCGCCCGCTGAAGTCGCTGTCGGACATGCTCAAGGGCAAGCAGGGCCGCTTCCGCCAGAACCTGCTCGGCAAGCGCGTCGACTATTCCGGCCGTTCGGTCATCGTCACCGGTCCGGAACTGAAGCTGCACCAGTGCGGGTTGCCGAAGAAGATGGCGCTCGAACTGTTCAAGCCGTTCATCTATGCCAGGCTCGACGCCAAGGGCTATTCGTCCACCGTCAAGCAGGCGAAGAAGCTGGTCGAGAAGGAAAAGCCGGAAGTCTGGGATATCCTCGATGAGGTCATCCGCGAGCATCCGGTGCTCCTGAACCGCGCTCCGACGCTGCACCGCCTCGGCATCCAGGCCTTCGAGCCGATCCTGATCGAGGGCAAGGCGATCCAGCTTCATCCGCTGGTCTGCACCGCCTTCAACGCCGACTTCGACGGCGACCAGATGGCGGTCCACGTGCCGTTGTCGCTGGAAGCGCAGCTCGAAGCCCGCGTGCTGATGATGTCGACCAACAACATCCTGCACCCGGCGTCCGGCGCGCCGATCATCGTGCCGTCGCAGGACATGGTGCTTGGTCTCTATTATCTCTCGATCGTCAACCAGAACGAGCCGGGAGAGGGCATGGTTTTCGCCGACATGGGCGAACTGCATCATGCGCTGGAAACCAAGGCGGTCACGCTGCACACCAAGATCAAGGGACGTTACAAGGGCGTCGATGCGGAAGGCAACGAAGTGTCGAAGATCTACGACACCACGCCCGGACGCATGATCATCGGTGAACTGCTGCCGAAGAACGTCAACGTGCCCTTCGAAACAGCCAACCAGGAGATGACCAAGAAGAACATCTCCAAGATGATCGACACGGTCTATCGCCATTGCGGCCAGAAGGAGACGGTGATCTTCTGCGACCGCATCATGGCGCTCGGCTTCAGCCATGCCTGCAAGGCCGGCATCTCGTTCGGCAAGGACGACATGCTCATTCCCGATGCGAAAGCCGATCTGGTCGCCAAGACCGAGGCGCTCGCGAAGGAATACGAGCAGCAGTACAATGACGGCCTGATCACGCAGGGCGAGAAGTACAACAAGGTCGTCGACGCCTGGGCCAAGTGCTCGGAGCGCGTTGCCGACCAGATGATGGCGCGCATCAAGGCGGTGGAATTCGAGGACAACGGCCGTCAGAAGCCGATGAACTCGATCTACATGATGTCGCACTCCGGCGCGCGCGGTTCGCCCACGCAGATGCGCCAGCTTGCCGGCATGCGCGGCCTGATGGCCAAGCCTAGCGGTGAGATCATCGAAACGCCGATCATCTCGAACTTCAAGGAAGGCCTCACCGTTCTCGAGTACTTCAACTCCACCCACGGCGCCCGCAAGGGTCTGGCCGACACCGCCTTGAAGACGGCGAACTCGGGTTATCTCACCCGTCGCCTTGTCGACGTGGCGCAGGACTGCATCGTCAACGCCATCGATTGCGGGACGACGAAGGGCCTGACCATGACGGCTATCGTCGATGCGGGACAGGTCGTGGCATCGCTCGGCCAGCGTATCCTTGGCCGCACCGCGCTTGAGGATATCAGCCACCCGGTTTCGGGAGATGTGGTGGTTCCGGCCGGCCGGCTCATCGACGAGCGCGATATCGATGCGATCGAAAAGGCCGGCATCCAGTCGGTCCGCATCCGTTCGGCGCTGACCTGCGATATCAGGACAGGCGTCTGCGCGGTCTGCTACGGTCGCGACCTTGCGCGCGGCACACCGGTCAATATCGGCGAGGCTGTCGGCGTCATCGCGGCGCAGTCGATCGGCGAGCCGGGCACACAGCTCACGATGCGCACCTTCCACATGGGCGGCACGGCGCAGGTGGTGGACCAGTCCTTCCTGGAAGCGTCCTACGAAGGAACGGTCAGTATCCGCAACCGCAACCTGATGCGCAACTCGGATGGCCATATGGTCGTCATGGGCCGCAACTCGGCGATCCTCATCCTGGATGAGGCGGGCAAGGAGCGTGCGACGCACCGCATCACCTATGGTAGCCGCATCTATGTCGATGATGGCGACAAGGTGAAGCGCGGACAGCGCCTGGCGGAATGGGACCCCTACACCCGCCCGATGCTGACCGAGGTCGAGGGCACGATCGCGTTCGAAGATCTGGTCGACGGCGTTTCGATGCAGGAGACGACCGACGAATCGACCGGCATCACCAAGCGTGAGGTCATCGACTGGCGTTCGACGCCGCGCGGTTCCGACCTGAAGCCGGCCATCACGATCAAGGACGCCAAGGGCAAGGTGGCCAAGCTCGCCCGTGGCGGTGACGCCCGCTTCATGCTGTCGGTGGAGGCGGTGCTCTCCGTCGAACCCGGCGCGCATGTGAAGCACGGCGACGTGATCGCGCGTGTCCCGATGGAAAGCGCCAAGACGAAGGACATCACCGGCGGCCTGCCGCGGGTGGCGGAACTCTTCGAGGCACGCCGTCCGAAGGATCACGCCGTCATCGCCGAGATCGACGGTACGATCCGCTTCGGCCGCGACTACAAGAACAAGCGCCGTATCATGATCGAGCCGCACGATTCGACGCTCGAGCCGGTGGAGTACCTGATCCCGAAGGGCAAGCCGTTCCATCTCCAGGACGGGGACGCCATCGAGAAAGGCGACTACATCCTCGACGGCAATCCGGCACCGCACGACATTCTGGCGATCAAGGGCGTGGAAGCACTTGCTTCCTATCTCGTCAACGAGATCCAGGAGGTCTACCGGCTGCAGGGCGTGCTGATCAATGACAAGCACATCGAAGTCATCGTTCGGCAGATGCTGCAGAAGGTGGAAATCACGGTGCAGGGCGATTCGACCTACATTCCGGGCGATCATGTCGACGTGATCGAACTGGACGAGGTCAACGACCGCCTGATCGAGGAAGGCAAGAAGCCTGCGGAAGGCGAGCCGGTGCTGCTCGGCATCACCAAGGCTTCGCTGCAGACGCCGTCCTTCATCTCGGCCGCCTCCTTCCAGGAGACGACGCGGGTGCTGACGGAAGCCTCTGTTGCCGGCAAGACCGACACGTTGCAGGGCCTGAAGGAGAACGTCATCGTCGGTCGGCTGATCCCGGCGGGCACGGGCGGTCAGATGAGCCAGATCCGGCGCATCGCGTCCTCCCGCGACGAACTCATCCTCGAGGAGCGCCGCAAGGCATCCGGCGCGGAGACGGCGGAGCCGATGCTGACCGACATGACGCACGCCGCGGAATGACGGTATTTCGGCGATAGTTGTTCGAAAGGGGGCCGCGCGGCCCCCTTTCTGCATCGGGCGGAAGGAACGGGAGAAAGTCATGGATCGGA
>SCRB01000019.1 GCA_004299545.1 Rhizobiaceae bacterium | reverse complement strand
GACTTTCCAGATGGTCGATCAGTCCGGCTCCGTCGAGGACGCGGTTAAGGGGAACGTGCCGCCCGGCGATACGCTCATGTATTCGACCGACAAGCCGCCGGTTCCCTACCTGATCGAGAACCGCGTCATCGTTTCGGGTGAGAACCTCGTCGATGCGCAGGCGACGTTCGACCAGCGCACTGGCGAGGCGGTCGTTTCCTTCCGCTTCGACAGCAAGGGCGCGACGCGTTTCGGCGAGGCGACCCAGCAGAATGTTGGCAAGCTCTTCGCCATTATCCTCGACAATCACGTGATATCGGCACCGGTTATCCGCGAACCGATCCTGGGTGGCTCCGGACAGATTTCGGGTCATTTCACGCCTCAGAGCGCCAATGATCTCGCGGTGCTTCTGCGCGCCGGCGCGCTGCCGGCAACCCTCAACATCGTCGAGGAAAGAACCGTCGGTCCGGGGTTGGGGCAGGATTCGATCCACGCCGGCAAGCTGTCGGCCATCGTCGGTGCGACCTTCGTCGTTCTCTTCATGGTGGGTGCCTACGGTTTTCTCGGCTGGGTCGCCAATCTGGCCCTCGCGGCGAACCTCGCGATGATCGTCGCGCTCCTGTCGTTGCTTGGGGCGACGCTGACCCTGCCCGGCATCGCCGGCATCGTGCTCACCGTCGGCATGGCGGTCGACTCGAACGTCCTGATCTATGAGCGCATTCGGGAGGAACGACGGAACGGCCGATCCATCATCCAAGCGATCGATCTCGGCTTCGCCCGCGCCCTGGCGACGATCCTCGATTCGAATATCACCACGTTGATTGCGGCGGTGGTGCTGTTCTTCCTCGGATCCGGTCCGGTGCGCGGTTTCGCGGTGACGCTCGCCATCGGTATCATCACCACCGTCTTCACCGCTTTCACCTTCACGCGCTGGCTGGTGGCGGAATGGGTGCGCCGGCGCCGGCCGAAGGAACTGCCGAGAGGGTATTTCCACCTCGTTCCCGAAGTGACCCACATCCCGTTCATGAAGGTGCGCCTGCAGATCTTTGTGTTGTCGCTTTGTCTGTGGGTAGCCGCCATCGGTTACGTCTTCACTCAAGGATTCAACCTCGGCATTGATTTTACCGGCGGCACGATCATGGAGGTTCGCGCCAAGACTGGCGATGCCAACGTGGGCTACATTCGTCAGACCTTGAACAGCGCCGGTATCAAGGAACTCCAGGTCCAGGGATTCGGCGACAAGACAGACGCATTGATCCGCCTCGGCGCAGCGGCCGATACGGGCAAAGATTCCGGCAATGTGATCGTGGAAAAGGCACAGCGTGCACTTTCCGAGAAATATACGATCCGACGCACCGAACTGGTCGGTCCGACGGTTTCCAGCGAACTGGCGCGCGCCGCGGTCATTGGTATCCTCGTGGCACTGGCGGCTATCCTGGTCTACGTCTGGGTCCGCTTCGAATGGCAGTTCGCCATCGGTGCCATCGTCGCGACGATCAACGACATCATCCTGACGCTCGGCTTCATCGCCGTTACTCGGCTGGAATTCGATCTGTCGACCGTTGCGGCCATTCTCACCATCGTCGGCTATTCGCTGAACGATACCGTCGTCATCTACGACCGAGTGCGCGAGAATCTGCGACGATTCAAGAAGATGCCGCTCGGACAATTGCTCGACCTCTCCGACAACGAAATGCTGTCGCGGACGACGATGACGTCCGTCACCACCTTCCTGGCGTTGCTCGCCCTCTACCTGCTCGGCGGCGAGGTCATACGCTCCTTCGTCGCGTCGATGCTTTTCGGCGTTTTCATCGGGACGTTCTCCTCCATCTTC
>SCRB01000168.1 GCA_004299545.1 Rhizobiaceae bacterium | reverse complement strand
TGACCCGTACCTTCTCCAAGATCTATGGCCTCGCGGGGCTGCGACTCGGATGGATGTATGCGCCTGCTGCGATCGCCGATGTCATCAACCGCGTCCGCGATCCGTTCAACGTCAGCGCTGCGGCGATCGCCGCCGGTGCCGCGGCGATGCGCGACCGTGCCCATGTCGAGCGCGCCGTGGCACACAACGAACAATGGCTCGGTTGGCTGACGAAGGAGTTCTCCGCGCTCGGCCTCCGCGTCACACCGAGCGTCGGCAATTTCCTCCTTGTCCATTTTCCGGGCGGCAAGCATTCGGCGGAACAGGCCGATCGGTTCCTGCTCAACCGCGGCTATATATTGCGGCGGGTTGCCGCCTACGGCTTTCCGGATGCGCTGCGCATGACGGTCGGCTCGGAGGAGGCCAATCGCGGCGTCGTCGAGACGCTCTCCACATTCCTGAAAGCATGAAGAATGGCAGACCCTCTCTTCGATAAGATCGCCCTTGTGGGCATCGGCCTGATCGGGTCGTCGCTGGCGCGCGTGATCCGGCGCAAAAATCTTGCCCGCCGCATTTCGATATCGACCCGCCGCGCCGGGACACTCGAGCGCGCGCGAGAACTGGAACTCGGCGACGCCTATTCGATCGATCCAGCCGAAGCCGTGGCCGACGCCGATCTCGTCGTCGTTTCGGTTCCGGTCGGATCGTCCGGCGAAGTCGCGGAAAGCATTGCGCCTGCCCTGAAGCCCGGCGCGATCGTTACCGATGTCGGCTCGACCAAGCGTTCGGTGATCGCCCAGATGGAGCCGGTTCTGCCGAAGAACGTGCATTTCATTCCGGGCCATCCGCTCGCGGGAACGGAAAAATCGGGACCCGACGCGGGCTTTGCCGATCTGTTCGAGAATCGCTGGTGCATTTTCACGCCCCTGCCGGACACGGATCCGGCGGCCCTCGAAAAGCTGTCGGAATTCTGGCGCCGCTGCGGATCGAATGTCGATACGATGGACCCCGCGCACCATGACATGGTGCTGGCGATCGTGTCGCACCTGCCGCATATCATCGCCTACAACATCGTCGGCACCGCCGATGATCTCCAGACCGTGACCAAGTCCGAAGTCATCAAATATTCCGCCTCCGGTTTCCGCGATTTCACGCGCCTCGCCGCGTCCGACCCGACCATGTGGCGCGACGTTTGCCTGCACAACAAGGACGCGATCCTCGAAATGCTGGCACGCTTCTCGGAGGACCTCGCGTCGCTGCAGCGGGCGATCCGCTGGGGGGACGGGGAAAAACTCTTCGACCTGTTCACGCGCACCCGCGCCATCCGCCGCTCCATCATCGAAGCGGGACAAGAGATTGATGCTCCCGATTTCGGCCGCCACGGCGCCGACCCTGCCGATGGCGACAAGGGATAGACGGACTCGCTGGTCCGCGCTCTCAATCCACCGGAGGCAACCTGCCGATCTTGAAGAATCCGAGCGAGATCCGGCCCTTGCGGATGTCCACCGGCAGCGTCTGGTCGTTGCCGAGGGTTCCCAGCATCGCAAACGCGGGCTCGATCTTCGATGCTTCCCGCGGGAAAGCCTGGGCGAGGATCGCCGAGAGGGCCTTCACGTCGTGTAACGCTACCAGCAAGCGCCCGTCGGCAAGCCCGTTTTCATCGAACGATATATTGCCGGTGACGGCCGCGCTGCTGTCCGGCCCAGGCTCGACCTTCAAGGCGTTAATGGCGAATTGCCGGTTGCGCAGGCTCTGAAGGCCGGTCTGCAAAAGCCCGGCGCCGTTGAAAGCCCGGATATTGCCCGTTGCGTCGATGGGATGCAGCCCCCGGAGGACGGGCCATGCCGGGCCGAAGGTCAGATTGGACAGCGTGAAGGCGAGATCGAGATCTCCGGCGCTGGGCTCGGCCGCAATGTTGGCGGCGCCCAGCTGGAAAAGCACCGATCCAACGGCGGGCTTGGTGCCCTTTTCTATTGCAAGCGCTTTGCCTTCGACCGCAATTCCAGTCACGTCGTTCAGGCCCAACGACAATTGCGCGTCGAGTTTTTCCCAGTCGAGAGCGAGAGGCCTGGTATCCTCTGCCTCGATCGATGCTGGACCGTTGAGCGCGACATTCATCCTGAAGGGACTGTAAAGGGCTATGACGGCGTGGGTCCGGCCCGAGGCCAGTGAAATTCCCTGTTTCCTGTCCTCGTAGCCGACCGAGCGGCAGTCGACTCCGAATTTTATCGGGAAGCCGGTGATGGTGGCGTTCCGGCAGTCGAGCGTCTTCCCCGCCGCATTCAACTGGGTAATGATCGCCTGGCCCCTCAGCCTTGCCAAATGGGCGGCAAAATACCAGCCGCCTGTCAGGAGGCCCGCAACGACCAGCAACGTAACGGGGAGCCAGAAGAAAGCGGCGCGCCCGCGGCGTTTGCCTTCGCTTGACGTCATGGGGTGTGCCTCGCTACCCGGTGGTGACGATTTCTTGACGCATCGGGTTGGCGATATGGGCGATTTTTGGGTCTTTGGCTATGGTTCGCTCATCTGGCGGCCGGGTTTCACCCATGTGGCGACCCGGCGCGCCCATCTCTACGGATTTCGCCGTTCGCTTTGTGTCTATTCCTGGGTGCACAGGGGCACCGAGGCGCATCCCGGTCTCGTTCTCGGGCTTGATCGCGGCGGTTCCTGTGTCGGACTCGCCTTTCGCGTTCCCGGCGATTTGCGGGAAGAAGTCGTCGCCTATCTGCGCGAACGGGAACTTGTCACCAATGTCTACTCCGAACGCTGGCTGAAGGTCCTGTTTGAGGACAGCACCGTGGAGGAGGCGCTTTGCTATGTCGTCGATCGCCACCACCGGCAGTATGCCGGCCGTCTGGCGGCCGAACAGGCGGCGGCGGTCGTCAGGGGGGCTGTGGGCCAGTCCGGCCCGAATGAGGAATATGTCTTCAACACGATCCGGCACCTTGCGGCGCTCGGCATTCGCGATCACTGGCTCGAAGATGTCAGTGCAAGGCTGAGCATCGCGGAAGATTAGTCCAGTATCTCCACGTCGCCGGCGGGCGCTCCAGTCAGCCCTTTCCTGATGGCGGCCAAGCGCGCGACGGCCGTAGGCGGCAGGGGAGGCGGGTTGGGTGCGTCGGCTGCGTCGACGAGGAGCTGGTCGCAGGCGGCTTCGGTTTCGGCGATCAGGCGCGATCGGAATTCCGCCTTCGGGAGACCGG
>SCRB01000167.1 GCA_004299545.1 Rhizobiaceae bacterium | reverse complement strand
CGCGCCCGCTGAAACACGGCCTCGGTTCCTGGCACGCCGCGGAGCGGCGGATCGAGGAGGCCGTGGCGCTCCGCTTCGGTACGCCGCCGCCCATGCCGCCGGAAATCAAGGATATCGACGATCGCATCATCCTCGACGAATGGGCCGCGCTCATGCCGTCGACAAAGGCCGATATCGGCGTTTCGGGCGAACCGCTCGGCGTCGCGATCCGCTGCTGGTCGCCCGACGTGGCCAAGGCGACGTTTCTCGGGGCGTTCAGCCTCTATGGAGGCTGGGCATGAAAGCGGCACAGCTGGACGAAGCGCAGGCGCTGGTCGCCGCGCGCAACCAGAAGATCGCCTTGCGCGACCGGCTGCTTGCCGGCGACACATTGCATCTGACCGTCGGCGACGGCAGCGGCCTCTCGGAGATCGTGCTTTCCGCCGCCTATGCCGCCGAGATCCGGGGAACGGTCCTGGCGGCGCTCGCAAAGCGGATCACGGCGGATGACGAAGAGCTCGCGCGCCTCGGGGTCGAGCCATGACGGCGCATCCCGTCCGCCAGCCTCATGCCATCGCGCCAATCGACCAGGCGGACGGCATCGCGCGGCGGCTCTTGCCGGTGCTTCGCTCGATGGTTCGGGCCGAGGTCGAGGATATCAGGACGCAGGCGCCACGGGCGGTGATGCTGACCGCCGACGCGGACATCATGGCCGCGTGCAAGCGCGTGGCGAAGGCGGTCGATCAGCTGGAGCAGGCGCGGTTTGCCGGCGGTCCCGAAATTCCGGCGCGGAAGGCGCTCCATCTGGCGGCGAAGCATCTGCGCACCGTCATGCAAAAGCATCGGAGGGGAGGGTGAACACACCGCTGATCATCGATTCGTTCGCTGGTGGCGGCGGCGCCTCGACGGGCATCGAAATGGCGCTCGGGCGATCGCCTGACATCGCGATCAATCACGATCCCGATGCACTTGCCATGCATGAGGTCAATCATCCCCAAACCCTGCATGTGTCGCAAAACGTCTATCACGTCGACCCGCTCGATTACCTGCGCGGCAAGCATGTCGGGCTGGCGTGGTTCTCGCCGGATTGCAAGCATTTCTCCAAGGCCAAGGGCGGCACGCCGGTCCAGCGCAACATCCGCGACCTGGCATGGATCATCCCGGGCTGGGTCGAGCGCATCCAGAAAAGCGGCGGTCGTGTCGATGTCGTCATTCTGGAGAATGTCGAGGAATTCCAGACATGGGGGCCACTGATCGAAGGAGACCGAGGCCTGAGGCCGTGTCCGGAACGTCGCGGCGAGACCTTCGAGAAATGGAAGAAGAAGCTCAGGCGTCTCGGGGGCAAGATCGAACTTCGCGAGTTGCGCGGCTGCGACTACGGCGCGCCGACGATCCGCAAGCGACTGTTCATTATCATCCGATTCGATGGCAGACCCATCGTTTGGCCCAAACCCACCCATGGAAGGCGCGACGATCCGGACGTGATCGCCGGGAAGAAACTCGCCTGGCGTACCGCGGCGGAGATTATCGACTGGTCATTACCGTGCCCTTCGATCTTCGAAACGTCCGAGGAAATATTCGCCAAATTCGGCGTTCGTGCCGTTCGGCCACTCGCTGACGCCACCATGAAGCGGATCGCGCGCGGCGTGGTGCGCTATGTGCTCGAAGCGAAGAAGCCATTCGTGGTCAGCTTTGCCCAGCAGGGCGGCGGCAATCGCTCGCCGGACGATCCTCTCCATACCATCACAGCCAGCCCGAAAGACCAGAACTTCATCATCATCCCGTCCTTCATCGGCTGTGGTGGCCGTGCCGGGCAGAGCGCGCCGCGCGGCGGTGGAGAGCCTCTCGGAACGCAGACAGCGAAGGCGGATGGTTGCCTTGTCACTCCCATTTTGGTCGAGACGGCCCATGGCGAGGTTTCGCCCGGCGGCGTGAAGCGCTGGGGCACAGGAATCAAACCGACAAACGAGCCGTTGGGAACCGCGACGATAAGCGGCAACCGTGCCATTGCGGCCGTCCATCTTTCACGCTTCACGCAAAACGGCATCGGCCAGGAAGCCACCGAGCCGCTTGACACCGTCATGGCCGGAGCAACGAAATTCGCGGTCGTCGCGGCATTCCTCGCGCAGCATAACAATGACAGCCGACGCATCGGCGGCGTCAATCCGGGGCAGCCGGTCGACAAGCCGCTGGCGACGCTGACCGCAACCGGATTACAGCAGGCGGTCGTTGCAGCCCACATGATGCGGCAATTCGGAACATCGGTTGGTCATGACCTCGATGAGCCGACGCATACCGACACGGCGACGGTCAACAAGTCGGCGCTGATTTCGGGCTTTCTGACCAAATATTACGGCACCGGCGACGGCGCGAAGCTCGGCAATCCGATGCATACGGACACGACGAAGGACCGTTTCGGGCTGGTCACGGTCGACATAGACGGCGCGACTTATGCCATTGCCGATATCGGCATGCGCATGCTGACGCCGCGCGAACGCTTCCGCGCTCAGGGTTTTCCGGACGATTACATCATCGACCGGCGCGCCGACGGAAGCGCGATCACGGCGAAGGTGCAAGGCCGGTGCTGCGGCAATTCGGTCTGTCCGCCGGTGGCCGAAGCGCTCGTTTCCGCGAATTGCGGCTACCTGGCGCGAGTGCAGGAGGCGGCGGAATGACCGTCTATGTCGACGACGTGCGACATGCCTTCGGGCGGATGGTCATGTGCCATCTGTGGGCGGACACGCTCGACGAGCTGCTCGCCATGGTCGACGCGATCGGCGTGCAGCGCAAATGGATACAGGGTCATCCGACACTTTCCTTCGGCAAGCACCGGCACGCGTCCTGGGTGCATTTCGACATTTCGCTCGGCAAGAAGGATCTCGCTCTGCGGCAAGGAGCGGTTCTCACAGACCGATACGGCCCGGTCGAGCATTGCGCCAG
The DNA here is from genome assembly GCA_004299545.1 of Rhizobiaceae bacterium. GTDB lineage: Bacteria > Pseudomonadota > Alphaproteobacteria > Rhizobiales > Rhizobiaceae > Mesorhizobium_L. The sequence continues at coordinate 176 of SCRB01000167.1, read as the reverse complement.
GCTCGATATCGCCAGCGGCGTTCCAATGCGTGTGGCGCGCGGCGAGAAGCATCTCGACGCCATTGCGAAGGCTCGGGCTATCGACCGGAGGGCGGCGGTATGAACGTGCAGCCTTTCCTGATCGGCGAAGGGTGGGTCGAGGTCCTCGACGGGAACAATACGGCGCGTGATATTTT
>SCRB01000166.1 GCA_004299545.1 Rhizobiaceae bacterium | reverse complement strand
GAGATCGCCGACGACGGCGAGTTCCTCGCTGTCGGCTGAAGCGAACATGTCGGCGGCGACCTTGACGTTCATCGACGGGACCAGCACCGCATCCTGGAATCGCGCCAGTTCGCGGACCGGCACCATATTCCCGTCCCGGTCGTCGTTTTCCGTTGCGTACAGGTCCGGCACGAGGACGCTGCATCGCGGAAACTCTCGAACGGCGGCATCTGGATGTGATCCATCGACGGCGAGAAGTATGCCTTCGAACCGCCATGCCGAATCACGGAGCCTGTACCGACGAAAAAGCGATCGGCGTGCTCGATCCGCGCGACGGGATCGCGGTCGGCGTCTATGACGATGCACAGCTCCGCAAGGTGGTCAAGCGGTCGAACACGGGCTCAATCATGTGGTCGATACAGCCTATCGATCGAAGAAAAACGAAACCCGGCTCGACAAGAACGACTTCGCCAGCGACTTCTATCAGAAGAAGCCGAAGGGCCTGCCGATGAGTGAGGCTACGACGCGAGCCAATGGCCGACGATCAAAGATCCGATCCGGCATCAAGCATATTTCGCTTATCAAAAAGCTTGAATGGGGCTGTTCGTCAGAACCGTCGGCACACAAGAGCGACGATGAAGATCGGCAGGGCCAATCTGACCTACAACATCATCCGCTGCGTCTGGCATGAGAAAGGGCGGCAGCGACCGGCTGTTACTGTCTTTGGTCGATCTATACGTGCCAGCGGTTTCGATCCGATCTCGTTCCGACTCATGTTCTGACCCTCTTGCAACGAACTGGATACTCCAGTATACAAAAGCATCCAATGAGCATGGGAGCTGAAATTGAGCGGGCCAGAGTTCGACGTTATCGTGGTCGGCGCAGGAAATGCCGCCTTTTGCGCGGCCCTCTCGGCCCAGGAGCAGGGCGCGCGCGTCGTCGTGCTGGAACGCGCCAGCGAAGCGGAGGCGGGCGGCAACAGCCGCTTTACCGCAGGCGCCTTCCGGTTCGCCTATCGCGGCGTCGAAGACCTTCTGGCGGTGATGCCTGACCTGACGGAAGAAGAGGTGGCGCGCACGGATTTCGGCACCTATACGGAAGACCAATTCTTCGACGACATGTTCCGCGTCACCCATTACCGGACTGATCCCGTCCTGTGCGAACTGCTGGTGAGAAACAGCTTTGCGGCCATGAAATGGCTGCGCGGGAAAGGCGTCCGCTTCCAGCCGATCTATGGCAGGCAGGCATTCAAGATCGACGGCAAATTCAAGTTCTGGGGCGGCTTGACGGTCGAGGCGTGGGGCGGCGGCCCGGGCCTGATCGATTCCGAGACGCGGATCGCCAGCGACGCCGGTATCGACATCCGCTATGGCTGCCGCGCGCTGGAGATCATCCATGACGGCACGCGCGTCGGCGGCGTCAGGGTCAAGCAGGCGGGCCGGTGCCACGACCTCCGCGGCAAGGCGGTCGTCCTCGCTTCGGGCGGGTTCGAGTCGGATCCGGAAATGCGCACCCGCTATCTCGGCCCGGGCTGGGAACTGGCCAAGGTGCGCGGCACGCGGTTCAACACCGGAGATGGCATCAAGATGGCGCTCGCCATCGGCGCAGCGCCCTATGGCAACTGGTCCGGCTGCCACGCCGTCGGCTGGGACTTCAATGCGCCTGAATTCGGTGATCTGGCCGTCGGCGACGGCTTCCAGAAGCACTCCTATCCATTCGGCATCATGGTCAATGCCGAAGGCAAACGTTTCGTCGACGAAGGCGCGGACTTCCGCAACTACACCTATGCCAAATATGGCAGGAGAGTGCTGGAGCAGCCGGGCAATTTCGCCTGGCAGATCTTCGACAAGAAGGTCGCGCATCTGCTGCGCGACGAATACCGCATCAAGCAGGTCACCAGAGTGGCGGCAGATACGCTGGAGGAACTGGCCGGCAAGCTCGAAGGCGTCGACCGGCAGGGCGTTCTGGACGAGATCACGGCCTATAATGACGCCGTCAACCAGGACATCCCTTTCAACCCGAACGTCAAAGACGGCCGTCATACGAGCGGCTTGGGCGTCAACAAGTCGAACTGGGCGAATACTCTCGACGAGCCACCGTTCCAGGCGTTCCAGGTCGGTTGCGGCATCACCTTCACCTTCGGCGGCCTGCGGATAACCGAATCGGCCAACGTCCTGGACAGTGATCTCGCGCCGATCCCCGGACTCTATGCCGCCGGCGAACTGGTCGGCGGTATCTTCTATTTCAATTATCCAGGCGGTACGGGCCTTATTTCAGGCTCGGTGTTCGGCCGCCTCGCCGGGGCCGCCGCTGCCAGGGCCTGCCGGACCGAGCATCCTTGATGACCAGGCAGAGCTCCGCTCCGCCGGATGAACGCCGCGTATCGAGCCGCCCCTGGGCAGTCCGTCGAAGCGGCGAAGCGGGCCGCTGTTAGCGCCAAC
>SCRB01000165.1 GCA_004299545.1 Rhizobiaceae bacterium | reverse complement strand
GTGTAAGGTTCCGCCGCCTGCGCGATCGTGGCCCAGATATCGTGCTGGCCCCAGGCAGGATCGAGGGCGGTGAACGATTTCTCGTAGGGGCCGTGCTTCATGTCGGTGGCGGCCCGGCCGGCGCTCATGAAGAGGCTGCGCATGCCGGGGACGGCATAGTTCAGGCGCCGCCCGACCAGGGCGAGAGTGCCTTTCTCGTCGGCGAGCCGCAGATCGGTGGCCAAGGCAGCGAAAGTCGCCTCGTCCGGAACGCCGCGGCGGTCCCACTGGCGGAGGGCGGCGACGGTGCGCGGCATATTTTCCGACAGTTCGGGACTGTAGACGGCGCCGAAAAGCACGACGCCGATCGGCACCAGAAAGGATGCGAGGAGGAAGATGAGCAGCGGCGCCGTCAGCCCGAGGCCCTGCAGCCGCCGGCGGCGCTGCGTGCGCCGGAGGGCGGCATTGAGAGCCGATGGTTCAGGCTGATCGATGCGCACCGGGCGATCCATCGTGAAAAGGCCTTCAATGGAGCAGTCGCGGGCCGGAGCGGAACGCGCCCCGGCTCACGGCTGAACCCCGGTGGATCATTTCGCGAGCCATGCCTGGAAACGCTCGTTCAGGCTGTCGAAATGATCGGCCCAGAATTGCGCATTGTTGGCCAGCGCATCCTTCAGATTCTCAGGTGCCGTCGGAAGCTCCTTCAGGGTCTCCTTATCGACGAGCGGGATTGCCGCCTTGATCGCCGGGCCGACCCCCACCCACTTGGAGTGGTTCTTGATCACCGACGGCTGGCTGGCGAACTTTATGAGTTCGAGTGCCGTGTCCTTGTGCGGGGTTCCTCTCGGGATAGCCCACCAGTCCATATCATAAATCTGGTTGCCCCAGACGGTGGCGTAGGGCTTGTGGTCCTTGTGGACCGCCGTCCAGATCCGCCCGCCATAGGCCGTCGTCATGACCACTTGGCCACTGGCCAGCAGTTGTACCGGTTGTGCTCCCGCCTCCCACCAGACGATGTCGTTCTTGATCGTATCGAGCTTCTTGAACGCACGATCGACGCCCGCCTTGGTCGCGAGGGTCTTGTAGACGTCGTCCGGCTTCACGCCGTCCGCCATCAGGGCGAACTCCAGCACGTTCTTTGGAGTCTTGTGCAAACCGCGCTTTCCCGGCCACGTCTTCGTATCGAAGAAATCGGCGGCCGAGGACGGCTTCATGGAACCGATGCGCGAACTGTCATAGGCATAGACATTCGCCCAGACCGCGGTCGCGACACCGCACGGATTCGTGCCGCCGGCAACGAAGTCGTCGGGCGAACCGATCTTGCTGATGTCGATCTTGTCGAACAGCCCCTCGTCGCAGCCCGCCACCAGTTCGGCTGTTTCTATATCGACGAGGTCCCAGGTAATCGCGTGCGCCTGGACCATTGCCCGGACCTTGGCCAGTTCGCCGTTCCACTCGTCCTGCTTGATCGTTATGCCCGTCTTGGCGGTGAACGGCTTGAAGATGGCTTCGTCCTGGCCTTTCTGGTAGTCGCCGCCAAACGACGTGACCGTCAGTTCCTTTGCATGGGCCAGGCCGGCGCCGAGAGCGACAGCCGACAATGTATAGAGCACCAGATTACAGAACTTCCTGTGAGTGTGCATTGGTCTTCCTCCCTTTTTAATCCAACGTTGTCCATTCCAGCATTGTCATGAAAGGCCCTAGTCGGGATCGAGGGCATGGCAATCGGAGACCCGCCAGCCGATCCTGACCGTATCGCCGACGGTCAGCGGCCCGTGCCCCGACATGTTCGGGACCTTGACGATGAAATCGTCGAGGCCGAACAGGCCGACGCGCAGGCGCAAATGGTCGCCGAGGTAAATGGTCTCGCGGACGACGCTATCGAAAAGGTTCGCGCTGCCGTCGTCGGCCGGATCGATGACGACACGCTCGGGCCGGATGGAAAGGGTCGTTCTTCCGGCGGTCCCCTCGATGTTTACGGGGGTCGAGCGCACGGCATGGCCCGCGACTTCGACTATGCAGGTGTCATTCTCGATGCTCCGTATCGTCCCCCGAATGCGGTTGTTCTCGCCGATAAATTGGGCGACGAAGCTGTTTTTCGGGCATTCGTAGATGTCGGTCGGGGTCGCGAGTTGCTGGATGATACCGTTCCTG
>SCRB01000164.1 GCA_004299545.1 Rhizobiaceae bacterium | reverse complement strand
AAAAACATGATCGGGCGGCTTTCTCCTGTGGTGTCGAGCAGGTTGACAATTTCTTCAAGAGGACTGCGAACAAGCTGGTAAAGGCTGGAAACCTTCGCGTCTTCGTGATGGCGGGCACGGATGGCGAGATCATCGGTTTCTATGCGATCAACGCTCATGCGATCGACTATCAGGAATTGCCAAAGGCCTATGCCCGGTCGCGCCCACGTCACGGGTCGATCCCTGCTGCATATATTTCGATGGTCGGCGTCGATCAACGATATGCCGGTCACGGCTATGGAGGCGATTTGCTCGCAGACGCACTGTGGCGCATCGCGCTCGCGTCAGAAAGTTTGGGGATTGCTGTTGTTGTGCTGGACGTTCTTGACGACGGAAACCCGAGCCTGACCGCCCGTCGCAAGAAGCTTTATGAGGGTTACGGTTTCGCGTCGCTCCAATCCAACCCGCTCAGGATGTTTCTCCCCGTTGCCACTGTCAGAATGATGTCGAAGGAAACTGGCACCTGATCGAAGCGGGTTCTGCGGTCATGATCGATCGCGCGCGCCAGTGCTTTCTGAGGTGAGACGGCTGCTGTTCCCGCTTCGGAGAACGACGAAACCTTTCTATCGGCAGAGCTTCGACGGCTTCTCTAGAGTTCCTTAACTCAGTCTTGGTGAAGACTGAGCGGAAGGCCTTTGCATAATGGAGCCGCGTGTTGCTTCTGACCCCAAAAATCGCGCATAAAGCAGATACGATGGCGAGAGCGGTCAGTGCCGGTCACCCGCCCAACGAGGCGGGTTTTTCATTTCAGGGCGACTTGATAGATCCCGTTGTGACAGGCAGATCGGTTTGAATGCCGAGCGCATCGGTGGCCCACGCACGCATCTCAGGCGATGTATCCGGGGATTTCAGTATCGATACCGCGAGCGCCATGGTGTTGGCCGGCGGCTTCACGTTGGCGGCTCTGTAAGTGAAATATCCTGCAGCCACCGCGCATCCGATCGAGATGATTGAAGGCCCGTATGTGATCGCCGCGCGAGCTGTCGATCTCCAGCGCTGAAGCAGGGTGAGTTGCGGAAGTTCTTCATCCTCAAGAAGGTCGGTCATTCGACGCCCCATCAGAACACCACAAATGGAAGATGATCTATATTTGTTAAAATGTAGATAAAGTTGAGCGTTGGACGTCAATGGAAAGATGGGGGTCTTAGCAGCGTAGAGCAGTCCGGTAACTCATCTGGCCCATACAGGATTAGCACCGCGTCATCCGGCTCCAAATCATACCCCGACACACGGATTTTTTCGTCTTATGTGTCAGGTCATGCGCAAGAAGCTGACGACGAAGACGATTGACCTCCACTGAACTTTCATCCAGCGGCGATTAGAGCCTCGACCGTTTCTGTTACGCCGTAAGGCGCGGGTCGGGCAACCGGATGTCCGGCTGCGGTGAAGACCTCGGCGAAGGCCGCCGGGGTCTGATATCCAAGCGAGGAGTGAGGCCTCGCGGTGTTGAAATCCTCCCTCCATTCGGCGATGGCGCTCCGCGCATGGTCGATGCCGAAGAACAGGCTCTCGTTCAGCAGCACGTCCCGCATCCGGCCGTTGAAGGATTCGACATAGCCGTTTTGCATCGGCTTACCTGGCGCAATGTAGTGCCATTCGACACGGCGATCCTTCGACCAGGCAAGGATGGCGTTGGAGGTGAACTCGGTGCCGTGGTCGGAAACGATCATGTCCGGCTTGCCGCGACGGCTGATCAGATCGGTCAGTTCACGTGCCACCCGACGACCGGAGATCGATGTGTCCGGGATCGCAGCCAGGCACTCGCGTGCCAACCGCTCGTCGTCGCGCTCGGCGCTTGCGCACCGTCAGCCCTTCCTCCCGGTAGAGCCGATAGATGCGGTTGATGCCAGACGGCTCGCCCTCCCGCCTGAGCAGGATGAACAGACGCCGATAGCCGAAGCGCCGGCGCTCATTGGCAAGGTCCCGTAGCCGGCCGCGCAGTTCAGTCTCTGGCGGGCTGCACGATCGGTAGCGGATCATCTTGCGGTGAAGGAACAGGCCCGCCGCTCCGACAGGCCCATGACGGCCTGCAGATGCGCGACGGCTTCGCGCTTGGCGGCGGGCCGTACCATTTTTTTGACAGAAGCTCCTTCAGCGCCGCGGCCTCCAGCATCTGGTCCGCCAGCAGCTTCTTCAGCTTCGCGTTCTCGTCTTTCAGAGCCTTCAGGCGCTTGGCGTCGGATACGTCCATCCCGCCATACTTCGCCTTCCAGTTATACAGCGTCGCCTCGGAAACCCCCGTGCTTGCGAGCCAGATCGCCAGCCTTCGCGCCCGCCTCATGCTCGCGCAGAACCGCAATGATCTGCTCTTCCGTAAATCGCTTCCGCTTCATCAGTCCGTCCTTCGATCAAGGGCCGGACTCTAATCTCAGATGGAGGAAAAACTCAGTGGCAGGTCAAGAGTGCGGAATTGTCTGCTTTTGCGCGAAAGATATTAGTGAGAGCGGCGGTGCAAAATTCGACCACGGTAGCGGCGGGATAGTCCCGCTTCGGGCGGCGTAAAAGTCGTCCACCTAGAAGTCCTTTCTGCGATTGCAGCAGGGAGGATGAGGGGATCT
>SCRB01000163.1 GCA_004299545.1 Rhizobiaceae bacterium | reverse complement strand
GCCGGGCATACGTTCTACGAGAGCGCCTACGATCTCACGACGAAGGCAGCGATCGCCTGCGATTCCACGGGATTCACCGCTAGCGGTCAGAGCATAAGCTTCAGCGGCTTTCCGACGGCGCCCATTACGTTGAATGCCTCCGACACGTACGTCGTCGTGCTCAGTTACCAATGAGCGTAAGCAACCGAGGCTCGGGTGCTTTATGGATAATGCCGCCCAAAGCTGAGAGAATGTCGACCGACCGCAGCGCGCGCGCCGGGCTAAAGAGCAACCGCGCGAGCGGCGGGCGCATCTCGCACGGTTGCAAATTCAGCATCACGCTTACGCAAGTGCCTCGCAATGGTGCTAATGGCTTTGATCTGCGCCGGGCTGTCGATGTTCGAGAGCATGGGGAGCATTGGGCCCATGTCTGCGATGCCGGCCAGCGTCACGGCTTCGTGCAGCACACGCATCGGCGAGAAGGCGTCGCGCAGATCCTCTAACGGGAGGAAGGCCTTGCGGATCATCATCGCCTCTTCGTAGTCTCCCTGCTTGAGGGCGGTGAGCAACCCGGTCGCAAGCCGCGGCGCGACGCAGACCGAGCCGGAGGTAAAGCCCGCCAATCCGAAGTGGCGCAAGTGATCGATCGCTGGGCGCTCGCCGATGCCGCTGATGACGATATCGGTCCCTACCAGCTCGATCAGCCGATCGAGATAGTGGTCCGCGAGCGGGTCCTTGCGGACGACCGCGTACTTGATGCCGCAGAGCAGGCCGTCCTGTACCAGCGACTTGATATCTTCCGGTTCCAGATAGTTCTCCGCCTTGAGATAGGCGATGAGCGGCTTGCCGAAACGCTCGACGACCTTTGCGACCCCGCGTGCGGCACCGGCGGCTGTAGCCGGGAACGCAAGCGGTAGTATCATGCACGTTGGAAATGTCAGATTCCGCAAGATCTTCGCCTGGTCCATCGCCTTGCCGAAGTCTGGTCCGATGGAGGGGATGACCCAGGTGTTCTCAGCGACGAGTCCGGCAATACTCTCGACTGTCTCTGCGTAGTCGAATACGCCGAGGGAGTAGAAGTTCGCATTACCGCCATACATAATGGTGCTGACGCCGCCGTCTTGAAGATAGCGGATCAGGGCCCGATTCGCTTCGACGTCGAGCGCCAGGTCTGCTTTCCTGGCGAGCGGTGGAACGGCGAGCACCGAGCGCTCCAGATCTGCCTTGGTGACGGGTGTCGTCTTCATGGTTATCCTTCCAGCGTGCGTTAATCGACGAACTTGCGAATGTTCACTGCTACTGCCACGACTTCGCCGCGCTGATTCTTGCAAGTGAGGGCGCTATAGACTCGCCTGCGCTCCGAATCGTATTCGCGAACCATGTACTCTGTCTCGATCGTGTCGCCGAAGTACACCGGGCCTGTGAAGCGCACGTGATCGTATCCGAGCGAGACCGTACGGCCAAGGGGAAGCCGAGCGGAAGCCGCCGACATGAAGCCCAAAAGCAAGGCACCATGCGCGATGCGATGGCCGTAACGGCCCAGTTGCATGTACTCTTCGTCGACGTGGTTTGGCGAGAAGTCTCCCGTCACGCCGGCATAGAGATAGACATCCGCCTCGCTGACCGTCTTCCTGAACACGGCACGTGCGCCGATGGGAACGTCATCATCTTTCGCCCCACGAGTCGTCGCAGTCACATCAGACCTCTTTTCATCGGCTACGTACTTCCAGCGCCGGGGAGCGCGCTCACGGCGCCGCGGCCGAGCCAATCGCATAGTACCGCGTCGGAGTGCTCACCGATCTCGGGCGGAGCCGTCCAGCCGGCGGCGACGTCGCATTCCGAGTACTTGACCGCAGGCCCGATCACGGGCATCTCGCCGTGCGTAGGGTGCTCGATCGCCTGCACCATGCCGCGATGTTGCGTTTGACGGTGGCTGAACACGTGCGCCATATCATTGACTGGAGCGCAGGGGACCTTGGCAGCTTCGAGCTTGGCGCGGAGCTCTGACGTTGTGTAGGTGAGCACCTCGCGATCGAGGATCTCATAGAGCAGATCGCGGTTCCTGACACGGCCCTCGATCTTCACAAAGCGCGGATCGCGCTGTAGGTCGGCTCTGCCTATCGCCGCGGCGAAGGCTTCGAAGAGGTTCTGAACGCCGGCCCCGATCACGAGCCAGCCGTCACGCGTTTGAAAGGCCTTGTAGGGGACGAGGGTGGCGTGCTCGGAACCCCACCTCTCGCGATTCCGGCCGGTGAGCAAGTACTCCATCCCTGCGTCCACGAGGAATGTGATCTCCGACTCGAAGAGGCTTGTTTCGATTCGTTGCCCATGGCCCGTCCGGACACGGTCGAAGAGGGCGGTGACGATCGCGCCCATAGCATATTGGCCGCAGACGAGATCGAAGACCGAGGTTCCCAGCTTCACCGGCTTACCGTTGCGCTCGCCGGTGATGCTCATAAACCCCCCGAGGGCCTGGATCGTCAAGTCGAAGGCGCCTTCGCCGGCGTCTGGTCCATCGGCGCCCATCCCCGAAATGGAGGCGTAGACGAGGCCGGGATTGTCTGCCTGGAGATCGTCGTACGCGATGCCGAGGCGAGCCATCACGCCCGGCCTAAAGTTCTCGACGATCACGTCCGCCTTGAGCGCCAGCTCGCGCGCGGTAGACTTGTCGGCGGCCGCCTTCAAGTCGAGAACGATGGAGCGCTTGTTCCTATTCGCGGCGAGAAAGCTCATGCCGTGGCCGTGGTAGAAGGGCGGGCCCTGGCCGCGCAGCGGATCGCCGCCGGGCATCTCCACCTTCACGACGTCAGCGCCGAGATCACCGAGCAGCATCGTGCAGAACGGCCCAGCGTAGAGCCGAGTGAAGTCGAGAACTCGAATCCCGGAAAGGGGCTTACGCATCTTCATTCCATTCCTTCAGCGATCGATCGCGGCCGCGAGGGCCTCGCCGCCGTGACGGTGCGCCAGACCCGCTTGCTCGTAGGAGAATTCGAGCGTATCGTTATACGCGTTGCGATGCACCACGGTGTTTCCCAGCCACGAT
>SCRB01000162.1 GCA_004299545.1 Rhizobiaceae bacterium | reverse complement strand
GTTGAGCGCCGCCGTGTCCTTGCGGGCCTCGATGGCGGCCGCATTGATGTGCTTGGCGACGACGTCCTGGATGTCCTTCGGCACGGCGTCCCACATATCCTTGTTGGCGAGGAACCAGAAACCGTCCCACATATGGTTGGTCATGGAGCAGTATTTCTGCACCTCGTAGAGCTTCGCCGTCTGGATGATGGCGAGCGGATTTTCCTGCCCCTCGACGACTTTCGTCTGCAGCGATGTGTAGACCTCGGCGAAATTGATGCTGGTCGGCGAGGCGCCGAAAGCCTCGAACATCGACGTCCAGAGCGGACTGACCGGCACGCGGATCTTGAAGCCCTTGAGATCGGCGGGGGTGGCGATGGGCTTGGTGCTCGACGTGATCTGCCGGAAACCGTTGTCCCAGATCTTTTCCATGACGACGAGGCCGGCCTTGTCGATCTGGCCACGGATATAAGCGCCGAGTTCCCCGTCCATCGCTTTCCATACGGTTGCGTAGTCCGGGAAGGCGAAGCCGATGCCGTTGATGGAAGCGACAGGTACCAGCGTTGAGAGGATCAGGCCGGAGAGCGTGAAGAACTCCACCGCGCCGGAACGAAGCTGGCCGAGAACGTCGGTGTCCGAACCCAACTGATTATTGGGGAATATCTGCATCTCGAAGCGGCCGTTCGTGTCCTTCGAGATCGCGGCCGCCGCTTCCTTCGCCCTGATGTTCAGCGGATGGGTGACGGGGAGGTTGTTGGCGTATTTATAGCGGAAATCGGCCGCCCGCGCGCGCTTCACGGCAGGCATGCTCAAGGCCAGTGTTGCCAGGCCGGTGGTCCCGACGAAGGCCCGGCGTGTCATGATCGTCATCTGGTAGTTCCTCCCGAAATGTTCGCTTCCGCCGCCGCTTCCGCTTGCAGCGAAGACATGCGGCCGGCAAGCCCGAAACCCAAGGCCGCTCTATGGATGTCAGCCCCTTCCTCCAACAGTCCACATTGTGACGCGTTGCGGCCTGCTCATTGAAATAGATCACAGCAGCGCCGGATATTGAACCCTGTTTTTTGCGCAGTAAGGCCAGTCTGCGGTTGTTTTCACGAATTTTCTCGGCAACACTGGTCCATATTATGAAATATGCTGCCCGTATGTGTCATATTGTGATGCATGCGCATCGCTCAGACACAGCGCGCCGTCAACCCGCCATCGACGACGATCTGGGTTCCCGTGACATAGCGAGCCTCGTCCGAGGCGAGGAACAGCGCGGCGTAGGCCGTATCCCACGCATCGCCCATCTTTCCCGTCGGGCTTTGGCTGTTCCGTTTCTCGATCATCGTTTCGATATCGCCGCCATAGCGTTCCGCCAGCGCGTCGCGGACCATCGGCGTGTCCATCAGGCCCGGCACGACACAATTGGCGCGGATGCCTTGCGCTGCATATTGCATGGCGATGTTCCGTGTCAGCGCCAGCACGGCGGCTTTCGACGCGGTATAGGCGGCGTAGGGGAAGCCGATCCAGCGCATCGAGGCCGCCGACCCGATATTGACGATCGCGCCCTTGCCCTGTTCGGTCATGACCGGCAGGACGTGCTTGCAACAGAGGAAGATGCCGGTCTGGTTGACGGTGATGACGCGGTTCCAGCTTTCCTCGCTGGTTTCCACCGGTCCGCCGGTCTCCGCGATGCCGACATTGTTATGAAGCACGTCGATCCGGCCAAACGCCGCTCTCGCGTCCGCCGCCATTTTCGCGAGGCTTTCCGACGAGGTCACATCGGCGCCAAGCGCCGTTGCCTTGCCGCCTTCCTGTATAATCGCTTCGCAGCTCCGCCCGGCGGCGTCGAGGCTGAGATCGGCGACGATCACGTTCGCGCCTTCGCGCGCATAGAGAAGCGCCGCGGCCTTGCCATTGTTCAATCCTTCCGCTGGGCCTCCCCCACCGACGACGAGCACCGCTTTTCCGCTCATGCGACCAGCCACCGAGCTTTCCTCCTGAAGTATTACCATAGGGTCCATGATATGGATCGAAAGGTCCTTCTCCTGATAATCGTCCATGGATCATACGGAGTTGCAATAGGGAAATGCGGCGATAATAATGAAACGAGATGCGTCTCTGGTCCATATTATGGCCAGGTGGAGGATCGATTGAGGGAAACCGAACGTCTGCCCGCGGGCTCGCAGAGCGTCGACCGCGCACTGGCGCTTCTGGCGCTTGTCAGGCGTCATGCCCAGGCGGGCATCAGCCTTGCCGAAATCGTTTCGCAAAGCGGGCTGAACAAGCCGACCGCGCGCCGTCTGCTGCTGGCGCTGATCCGCGCCGGGCTGGTGGAACAGGAGAGCGAAACGAGGAAGTATTTTCTCGGCGAGGAGGCTTTTGTTCTGGGCGCGCTGGCGTCCTCCCGCTACAGCGTTCTCGAAATCGCCGTCGGGAGTTTGAGGAGGATTTCCACCGATAGCGAGGATACGAGCTTCTTTTCGATCCGGCGGCAGGATCACGCCCTTTGCCTGCATCGGGAGGAGGGAGCGTTTCCCATCCGCACGCATTTGCTTCAGGCCGGCCACCAGCATCCGCTTGGTATCGGTGCCGGCTCGATGGCCATGCTGGCTTGCCTGCCCGACCATGAGATCGAGGGCATTATCGCCGCCAATGCCGCTTTCGTCGCCGCGCGGTTTCCACGCTATACGGCAGACTTGATCCGGCGCATGGTTCAGGAAACGCGGGCACGCGGCTGGTCGGTCAATCCGGGCCTGGTGCTGGCGAATTCGTGGGCGATAGGAATGGCCGTGCGCTATCCCGACGGCAGGGTGGCGGGTGCGCTCAGCATCGCTGCGATCGACAGCAGGATGCGGGAGGAACGCCAGCATCAGTTGGCCGGGACGATCGAGGCCGAGGTTCGGCATATAGAGGTCAGGCTGACGGAAATGTTCGCGCCGCGGCGGACGGCCGGCGGCGAAGCGGCGTGACAGCCCCACCGGGCAAGCGGAACACAGGCGGAGACGCAAACGTATGACAACTTCCGGAAAGGCCGTTTCACCGGCGTCCACACGCGTGATGAATCTGGCGCATTTCCTGACCCAATCGGCGCGGCGGTTCCCGGACCGGACGGCATTCGTCTGGGGGGAAAGGGAGTGGTCGTGGCGTGCGTTCGAACGCCGCGTCGACGCCATGGCCACGGCGCTTTCGGCGCGGTTCGGAGTTTCGAAGGGCGATCGCGTCCTGGTTCAGTCGCAAAACTGCAACCAGATGTTCGAATCGATGTTCGCCTGCTTTCGGCTCGGCGCGGTCTGGGTACCGACCAATTTCCGGCAATCGCCCTCCGAGGCCGCCTATCTCGCCGAGGCGAGCGGCGCCTGCGGCATGATCTGCGGCGCAGGCTTTCCCGAGCATGCCAAGGCATGCCGCGCCGCCTCTCCCGCGCTCCATTTCGTCGTTGCGATCGGCGAGGCGGATTTCGGCGAAAGCTATGACGCGCTCGTCGAGACGTATGACGGGCAGCACGTCGCGGAAGCCGCCGTCGAGCGCGACGATCCCTGCTGGTTCTTCTTCACCTCGGGAACGACGGGACGGCCAAAAGCCGCCGTCCTGACGCACGGCCAGATGGCCTTTGTCATCACGAATCACCTCTGCGACCTGATGCCGGGCACCACCGAAGAGGACGCCTCGCTGGTGGTTGCGCCGCTTTCCCACGGTGCCGGCGTGCACCAGCTTGTGCAGGTCGCTCGCGGCGTCAAGACGATCCTGCTGTCGGGCGAGAAGATGCAACCGGCGGAAGCTTGGGAACTGGTCGAGAAATGGCGTGTGACCAACCTTTTCACCGTCCCGACGATCGTGAAATTGCTTGTCGAGGATCCGGTGGTCGAGCGGTTCGACCATTCCTCGCTGCGCTATGTCATCTATGCCGGCGCGCCGATGTACAGGGCCGATCAGATCCGCGCGCTGAAGACGCTCGGGCCGGTTCTGGTGCAATATTTCGGCCTCGGCGAAGTCACCGGAAACATAACGCTCCTGCCGCCCGCCTATCACGCGATCGAGGACAGTCCCGAAGCCCGGATCGGCACATGCGGCTTTGCACGCACCGGCATGCGGATCGCGGTCCAGAACGACGATGGCGACGAGGTCCCGGCCGGAGAGACGGGCGAGATCTGCGTCATCGGCCCGGCGGTCTTCGCCGGCTATTACGAGAATCCCGCGGCCAACGCCAAAGCCTTTCGCAATGGCTGGTTCCGCACCGGCGATCTCGGCCATATGGACGAGGAGGGCTTCCTCTATATTACGGGCCGGGCCTCCGATATGTACATTTCCGGCGGCTCTAACATCTATCCGCGCGAGATCGAGGAAAAAATCCTCCTCCATCCCGACATCAGCGAGGTTGCGGTGCTCGGCATGCCGGACCCGGTCTGGGGGGAAATCGGGGTGGCCGTCTGCGTGCCGCGCTCCGGCGCCGATCCACAGAGCATCGACCTGAGGGGTTGGCTCGACGGCAAGATGGCGCGCTACAAGCTTCCGAAGCACGTTCTCTTCTGGAATGAACTGCCGAAATCCGCCTATGGCAAGATCACCAAGAAGATGATCCGCGAGGAGATCGAACGGCGCGGCGTGTTTGGCGCGGCGGGACCGGGGCAATAAGCCTCCCGTCGATCAGCGCGGCGTCGGCATTTTCTCCTCGATCAGCACCTCGAAGGTGACGCAGACCGGGTTCACGCCGCGCTTCACCGTACCCTCCCATATGGCGCCGTCCATATCGACCAGCGCGATGTCGAGACGGCATGCCGGCTCGCCTTGCTCGTCGGAAAGCTCGCCTCTGGTGATGAGGACTTCCGTTGCGAAGGAATCGACGACCATTCCGTCCGTGAATTCCACGCCGATAAGGCTGCCTATGCCGTGGATGGCGGCGTTCCGGATGCGGTGGAGCCGGCAGATTTCCTCGATCGCGTGACAAATATCGGCATTGGCGCGTATTTGCGCGACAAGCGCAGTCCCGCCCGCCACGCTTGCCGCTCCATGGCTCTCGGGCATGAACAGCTTGAAATTTGTTTCGGCATCTTCGGTCGCCTCGAAGCGCGCACCGTTGATCCCGATCATCTCCGCTTCCACTGGGTCCTTGAAGCAGGCGAGATCCGGGAGGAGATGTCCCATGCGCCGCCTGCAGATCGGAAGAGC
>SCRB01000161.1 GCA_004299545.1 Rhizobiaceae bacterium | reverse complement strand
GCGCATGCGTCGTCGATACGGGAAAGCCAAGGCGTGTGGCCAGGAACACGGTCGCGGCCGTTGCCGCAGCGACGGCCAGGATGAACAGCGGAGCACTGGCCACTGCATCGGGCACCAGGCCCTTGCCGGAGAACTGCTCGACCAGCGAGCCTGCCAGCGCGATGGAGGCGAGACTGCCGGCCACCGTAGCGACGGCGGCCAGTGCCAGCGCCTTCCGATATGTCAGCGTGTCGGAGCCCCAGACGGTGGCAAAGCCTTTGAAGTTGTCATTCGCGCCATTGCTGAGCGCGACAAATAGCGCTGAAGCGACGAGCAGCCATTCCATATCCGCTCTGCCCCTTAGCAGCAAGCGGAAGCGGTCGATCCGCTCCCCGTAGCATCGAATGGCAGTCCCCCACCGCAGCCCTCGAACAGGCCATAGTGCCGACGGAAGTCACCGATGAAATCGAAGTGGGGCGCCAGCCGCGTCTCACGAAGCATGCGCCAAGTATTCCCGCACACCGGAAACACGCGGCCTGTTTCGATATCGTGATGCTTGTCCAGGACGAAGCGGTCGGGCTGCTCGGGGATGCTGCCCCGGTAGACCACGGCTTGGCCGTAATCCTCGCAGGCGGATTCGAGCCCTTCGAGCTTGAACAAGCGATAGGTCGCCGAGAAGAAGCGAAGGTTGCCCAGCCGGCTGGCCAATTGCGGATCGCCCACGTCCAGCGGGCGGTCGGTGACCAGGCGAGAATCCGCGAAGCCGTGTCCCTGGGCCAGCCGGAGGAAGTCGTTCCAGTACAGCGCACCGCCCAGACATTCGCCGTAGAGCACCGGGTCGTTGCGCACGGAGTCGGGCACACGGCGGTCAGCGTACACATCGGCGAAGTAGAACTCCCCGCCTGGCTTGAGAAGACGATGCACGCCGCGCAGCACCGATTCCTTGTCCGGCGACAGATTGACTACGCAGTTTGAAATGATGACGTCGAAGCTGCCGGGCTCTAGGTCCAACTGATCCAACTGTTCGATGTAGCCGTACAGGAATCGGACGTTGTCGTAGCCAAAGGACTGCGCATGGAAGGCGCGATGGCGATTTGCCACGGCTAGTTGCTCGTCGGTCATATCAACCCCGACGACCTCGCCAGCCGGCCCGACAAGTTGTGCAACGGCATAGACGTCTCGGCCGGCGCCGCAGCCCAGATCGAGCACCCGGCAGCCCTGCAGAAGCGGCGGACACACGAGCCCGCAGCCGTAATACCGGCTCAACACCTCCGGATGGACGCGCGCGAGAATCGGCTTCATCCACGGCGGAACGGCGCTGGCGTCGCAGCACGCGTTGGTTTTCAGGTCGCCGGAATTCTTTAACTGGCGACCGTAGTAGTCGCTAACCACCTCGTGCATGATCGGGTCTTCCTTAGTCTGTGTACTTGGAAGAGACGCTTGGGGTCGGGATTTCCTTACAGTGACGTCTCCCCTTGATTCCGGACTTTTCAAAACTAGAGGTAAGGTGGCTTTTTCGGCCGGCCCGCGAGGGCAGGAAGGAGAAGCGATGAAGAGGTCGAGGTTTTCAGAGGAACAGATCGCCAGCGCACTGCGCTTGGCCGAGTCGGACACGCCGGTGGTCGACGTGTGCCGCCAGATCGGCGTGTCGGAGGCGACGTACTACGCGTGGAAGAAGTTCGGTAATTTGGGGGTGACGGAACTCAAGCGCTTGAAGATGCTTGAGGACGAGAGCGCCCGCCTGGAGCGCATCGTGGCCTTGCGCGCACTGTCCTTGACCGTGTCGCCAAAGGCCAACAGACCGAGCAGCTGCGGTGCGGCGGTGACATCGGCCAGCCATGACACGGTGCGCCCGGTGCTTTCGAGTTCGCTAGCCTGGCCCGCGAGGGCGGCGAGATTGATGCCGGGTTCGGCCATCAGGCGCGAGCTGCCCGCTTGGACGCTTGCCGTCAATTGCAGTAATTCGTCGGCGCTCAGGCTGCCGCCGGGAAGATGGGCGACGAGCCGTGGTTTGCCTTCGGTGAGCGTACCGGTCTTGTCGAAGGCCACAATGCCGATGCGATGGGCGATGCCCATCAGCCACCAGCCGACCAAGGTCAGCAGCGCGATGTCGAGGACGACCGGCACGAAAACCGCCGAAACCTGATCGACCACGCGCTGGATTGGCGCTTTGGCCATTTGTGCGTTTTCGACCAGACGGATGATGCGGGCCAGCGTCGTCTCGGCACCGATCGCGGTGGTTTCGATACGCAGCAGGCCGTCGCCGTTGATCACGCCGCTGGTGACCTGATCGCCTTCCGCCTTTGAAACGGGCAGGCTCTCGGTGAGCAGCGATTCGTCGAGCTGGTTGGCTCCCTGGCGTATGACGCTATCGACCGAGACGCGCTCGCCGGCGCGAACGACGACGATATCGCCGACCCGAACCGAGGCCAGCGGCAACTCGCGTTCCGTACCGTCGCGCCATATGCGGGCCGTCGCCGGGCGCACGGCGT
>SCRB01000160.1 GCA_004299545.1 Rhizobiaceae bacterium | reverse complement strand
TCCGGCACGGCGTCATAGGCGCCGGCGCCGACCAAAACCTTCGCCGTCGTCGTCAGATCCTTGATGGTCTTGCCTGATTCCATGTCCGCGAGCGCCTGATCCAGCGTCTGGAAGTCACGAAGGCTGTAGGAATAGGCGGCCTGCTTCTTCGTCAGGTCGATGCCGGTTTCCTTGTAGTATTGCGTCACGTAGTCGAGGAATTTCTTGGGATTGTCGTGCATGTACTGGTCGGCGCGATAGACCGCTTCGATGAAGCCGATGGCGGCTTTTGGGTTCTCCTTCCAGAAGCGGCTGGTCACGATATAAGGGTCGACGACAGAAGTGCCGGCGATCTTGCCGTCGCAGACGACCGTGTACTTCTTGGGATCGTGGACGAAATCATAGTCGGGCGCCGCGTCGGTCATGCCGGCGCCGATTTCTCCGCTGCGAAGAGACTGGCGCGTCACCGGCGGATCGAGCGGAACGATCTTGAGCGCGTCGTGGCTGACGCCGAAATGATCGGCGCAGGCATAAAGAACCTGGCTCCAGGTCGAATTCGGCACCGTGCCGATCTTGACCTTGGTCAACACGTCCGCGATCTTGCCGCCCTTCAGCGTATCGTTGCGCACGATAAGCTTGATGTTGCGGTCTTCTTTCTGCATCGTGCCGACCGAAATCAACTGGAACTTGTCCCAGCCGGAGATCGCCGGCGGCGCACCGGTCCATCCCGCTTGCCAGTCACCTGAAACGCCCGAAGCCAGTGCCGCGCCGCCGTTCGCGAAATAGGTGATTTTCGCCTCGATACCGTTATCTTTGAAATAACCCAGCTTCTTGGCCAACCACATTGGAAAGCCGGCATCGTTCGCCTGACTGTTGAGGTTGATCTTCGTGGCAGCCATCGCCGACGTGCAAAAGGCCGCCGTGACCGCGAAGGCCATGAAAAGTGTCTTCATTTTCATCTCTTTCCTCCTTTTCTTCTTCCCTTCTTGGTCGCCGCTATCGTGCGACGATCTCCTCCCTGACCAGCGCCCATATTTCCCGGCGCGCCGCGATAAATTCCGGATGCTCCGCAGCGGCTTCGATGTCGCCTTTTTTCCAGGCCACGTCGCGCGGCAGAACGATTTCCTTTTTGATCCGGCCGGGACGGCGCGTCATGACGATGACACGCTCGCCCAGGTAGACGGCTTCCTCGACCGAATGGGTGATGAAGAGGACCGTATAACGCTGCTCCTTGTGCAGCCTCTGGATTTCCTCCTGCAGGATCGTGCGCGTCTGCGCGTCAAGAGCGCCGAACGGTTCGTCCATCAGCAGGATTTCCGGACGCATCACGAGGGCGCGGGCGATCGCGACGCGCTGCTGCATGCCGCCGGAGAGTTCGCTTGGATAAGCGTTGCGGAACTGCTCGAGCCCCATGATCTCGAGTTGCTCCTTGAGGCGCTTTTCCTGCTCGACCGCGCCGACATGGGTCATCTGGAGGCCGAACTTGATGTTCTGCGCCACGGTTTCCGACGGGAAGAGCGCGAATTTCTGGAACACGACACAGCGTTTCGGGCCGGGTGGGCCGGCGGGCCTGCCATCGACGAGGACCTCGCCATGCGTCGGCTTGTCGAGCCCCGCCGCTATCGTCAGCAGGGTGGATTTGCCGCACCCGGACGGCCCGACCACGCAGATGAATTCGCCCTTCTTGACCTCAACGGTGCAATCGTCGACGGCGAGGATGCCGTCGCCTTCGCGCCCGAACCACTTCGTGATGTTCCGGAGTTCGAGGATCGGTGCCTTGCCGTGCCCTGTCATGGCCGCTTGCCCCGGTTCCGACATTAGCATCCTCATGAACTCCCAGCCTTGGAAAGCTTCTTATGCCACGGCAGCAGGATCGCCTCCGACCTGTGCACGATCGTATCGATAAGGATGCCGAGAACTCCAATCGATATGATCCCGACGAAGATGGTCGAGACGGAGTCATTGTTCTGGCCTTGCGAGATCAGGAAGCCGAGGCCGTTCTTGCCCACGACCAGTTCGGCGCCAACCAGGGCCATCCAGCCATTGCTAATGGCGATGCGAATGCCGGTGTAGATGGACGGCGCCGCAACGGGCATGACCACGCGCTTGAGTGTCCCGAGAGAGCCCGCGCCGTAGACCTTGGCAGCCTGGGGTCGGAACAAGAGCAGTTCAAAATCCTGCGCTAAGAGCGAACGGAACATGAACATCATGCCGCGCGCCGGAAAGAACCTGGGAGTCGTAACGGCCTGAAGTCTTCGGGCATCTGCTGCTCGGTGTCCCAGGAATAGATGCCGGTAAGGTTGATGTGCTCCCAACTGAGCGGCGAGACGTGCTTGAGCAGCCTGTCGGGAATGTCCCGGCCCTGCTGACGCAGATGGGCTGTAGCCCGGCTGAGATACACGGTATTCCAATAGACGATGGCGCTGACCACCAGATTGAGGCCGGACGC
This sequence comes from Rhizobiaceae bacterium, assembly GCA_004299545.1. Taxonomy (GTDB): domain Bacteria; phylum Pseudomonadota; class Alphaproteobacteria; order Rhizobiales; family Rhizobiaceae; genus Mesorhizobium_L. The sequence goes on along the minus strand of SCRB01000160.1, from coordinate 1,973 downwards.
ACGGAATGCCTGGCTGTCATAGGACCGGTCGCGGATTTCACCGCGTTCATGGAAGAAGACGGCACGCTTTAGCTTGTGGGCCGCTTCTCCCTTGTTGAGTCCGGCTTGACACCGCCGGCGCAATGCCGGGCTCGAGTACCACTCGATCATGAACAGGGTTCGCTCGATGCGGCCGATCTCGCGCAGCGCCTTGACCAGGTCGCTGGATTTCGATGACGCGGAAAACCTTTTGAGTATCTCGGACGGCGTAACGGTCCGCGTCGTGATCGAAGCGGCCAGGCGGAGCAAGTCGTCCCATTGCTCCAGGATGAGATCGGCGTTAATCGGCGCGCCGATATGGCTAGCCAGGGCCGGATAGGTATCGGCCTTCTCGAAAGTATGGAATCTTCGATCCTTGAGGTTTCGCAGCCGGGGCGCGAAGCGCTTGCCGATCAGAGCGAACAGCGCGAAGACATGATCGCTGGCGCCGCCGGTATCGGTAAAATGCTCCTCGATCTCCAAAATTGTGTCGTGGTCGAACAGGCCGTCGAGGACATAGACAGCTTCGCTCTCGGTGGGGCTGATCGGCAATATGCCGAAGTAACCGTATTGGTCGGAGAGGTGGCTGTAGAATTTCGATCCCGGCTCGCTGCCATAGTGAAGATTCACGTCACCGCGTTTGGCGGCGCGATCGCTGGCGCGGAAGAACTGCCCGTCGGACGAAGCCGTTGTTCCATCGCCCCATAGCTGCGAATGCGGAAGGCGCGCGTGCGAGTCGGTCACGCAGGCCTGTGCAGCGCGATAGGTCTCGGACCGGGCATGGAAAGTGCGCATCCAGCCGATCTGATGGGCGGTGATCCCCTTCGAGGCCCCAGCCATGCGCTTCGGGCCGAGATTGGTGGCGTCGGCGAGTACGCCGGCCAACATCGCGGATATATTCTGCGGCGTGTCGCTGGTCCGGACATGAGTGAACTGATCGACGAATCCGGTCCATTCATGGACCTCTCGGAGAAGGTCTGGAACTTCGACCAGAGGATACATTTCGCTGATCTCGGCATTGAGGGCTTCGGCCGCGGCGGGAACGTCGCTCGCCTGCGGCGTCACGATCAGGGCTCCGGCCTCCAGTCTGACGCCTTCCAGCTTTCTATTGCGGGCGCGATACGCGAGGCGTTTCAGGTTGAAGTCCATCGTCTGCCGGACTTCGGTGAGCCAAGCCGCACCATCGCCCTGGACGCCGAGGCCGAGCTTGTCTTCCTCCTTCAGGGCAACGAAGGTCGCCTTCGGCATCAGATGTTCATCGACTGGTCGAATGCATGGCTGCCTTCGACCCAAATGTCTCGAGAGCGCAGCCGGTCACGCAAATGAGCGAGTGTCGCAATCTCGTAAAGACGCCGATCAGAGCTGCCATCTCCGAAGATCTGCTTGCGCTCCGATTTTGACAGATGACCGACAGGAACTCGCTCGGGCAACACGCGTCGCCCTTCCGTATAGAGCAGTTTCAAGGCGCCAATCGCGGCAAGCAGCGGATCGTGCCGGCGCTGCGAGCGGAAAGTGAATGTCTCGAGAAACGCGCCGGCATATTTGCGAACGGTCGCATGCTTTTCGGCCGCCATCGTCAAAGCCGACACATCGCTGCTTTCCACCATGGCTTCGAGACCGGGTTTGATCTGCAGCAGCCGATGCCAGCCGACTCGCCGATCCAGCATTGTCATGGGGTCAGCATCTGTGTCATTGGCGGACTGTAGCGCCAGGATCGTGTCGAGGAACAGCCGCAACGCTTTCGACATTTCCAAACGAGCGTTCATATGACGCTGCTTTTTGCGATTGTTGGCCTGGGAGAACAGTCGCCCCATCAGCTTGATGAACATCATCATCGCATCGTCAGTGAGCTTCTGGCCGAGCTTGATGACCTGCGCCACGATTGTCGCGCGCCGGCGGCTCGCACTGAAGTCGCTGGCGAGCCAGGCCGGCGTGGCGTCACCCTCCCTGACCAT
>SCRB01000159.1 GCA_004299545.1 Rhizobiaceae bacterium | reverse complement strand
GGTCAGGGACTTCCCGATGCACGCCGATTTCCTGCGCGTCGGCAAGAACACCATCGTGACGGTCGAGGTGCCGGTGCGCTTCCTCAACGAGGAAAGCTCGCCCGGCCTCAAGCGCGGCGGCGTCCTCAACGTCGTGCGCCACCAGGTCGAATTCTACTGTCCCGCGGGCGCGATCCCCGACTCGATCACGATCGACCTCGGCGGACTTGAGATCGGCGATTCCATCCACATCTCATCAGTGAAATTGCCCGAAGGCGTTTCGCCGGTCATCTCCGACCGCGATTTCACCATCGCGACCGTCGCCGGCTCTTCGGCGATGAAGTCGGAAGCGGAGGAAGAAGGAACGGAAGCCGCTCCGGAAGACCAGGGCGAAGCCGAGGAAAAATAACGGCCAGCGTGCCGGAGGATGACGATGCTGCTCATCGCAGGTCTCGGCAATCCCGGCCCGCAACACCAGAACAACCGGCACAATGTCGGGTTCATGGCGGCGGACGCGATACACCGCCGCCATTCCTTTTCGCCCTGGGTGCGGAAATTCCAGGGCCTTCTCTCGGAAGGCACTCTCGCCAGCGAGAAGGTCCTTCTCCTCAAACCACAGACCTTCATGAACCTTTCCGGCCAGTCGGTCGGCGAGGCCATGCGCTTTTACAAGCTCGCGCCGGCGCAACTGATCGTCTTCTATGACGAACTGGACCTCTCACCCGGCAAGATACGGGTGAAGACGGGCGGCGGCTCCGGTGGCCATAACGGCATTCGCTCCATCGACCAGCATGTCGAAAGGGACTATCGGCGCGTGCGCATCGGGATCGGCCATCCCGGCGCCAAGACGATGGTTCATAATTATGTGCTCGGCGATTTCGCCAAGGCCGATGGAGAATGGCTCGACGTTTTGCTGGATGCCATCGCCGATGCCACTCCCCTCCTTGCCAAGGGCGAGGATTCGAGCTTCATGAACCGCGTCACGCTGGCCTTGCGCGAGAAATTGCAGCCGACCAGCGAGGACGACCGCCCTCCTCCGAAGGTGGCGAAGCAGCAAAGCCATATCCGTCAGGCGCGGCCGCACAAGCCGGCCGTAAATGTGCCGGAAAGCGGCCCCATGGCGGAGATGTTGAAGAAGCTCTTCGGCAAGGAATAGGTTTCGGCGTTAGCATCTATGCGCCGCCACTACTCCCAAGCGGCGTCCGGTGGGCCATTGCAATGTCTCACCAGACGACCTAATTTACACGGAAACACGGACTTCGTGTTCTCGTGAGGATCAATCATGAAAAACGTCACGATTTCGATGGACGACGAGCTCTACCGGACCACGCGCGTCGAAGCCGCCAAGGCCGGCAAGAGTATGTCCAGTCATATCGCCGACAGGCTCCGCCAACCTTCGCAAACCTGTGCAGCGGACACGGAGACCGAAGCGCGAAAGCAGCGACTTGAAGCACTTCAGCGTGTGTTCGACGGCCCCAAACTGAAGATTTCCGAGAACGGCCGCATGCCGACAGCGGATGAGCGCAATGCCAGGCGATAAGGTGTTCATCGACAGCAACACCTTTCTGTACACTTTTGACGAGGATGAGATTGCAAAGCGGCAGAAGGCGCAAGACTGGCTGACCCGATTGTCGGAATGCAGTTGCGGCATAACCAACTTGCAGGTGCTGAACGAGATTGCCAGCGTAGCAACGCGCAAATCTTCCAGATTTGCCGACCCATTTTTCCGCATAGATGCCTTTGCACAGTTCGGCACCTTTCCGGTCACGTTCGAAACCTCACTTGTCACGCGCCGCTTGCATATGGATTTGCGATACGCATGGTGGGATTGCCTGCTCCTTACCTCCGCGCTCGAACTGGGCTGCACGCATTTTCTCTCCGAGGACTTGCAGGACGGGCAGCGAATCGAAGGCTTGACGATCGTCGATCCCTTCGCCCATAGCCCTGAGCAGATCATCTCTTCCCCATAGGATCGTTCGACATGGGTTTCAAATGCGGTATCGTCGGCCTGCCGAATGTCGGCAAGTCGACGCTTTTCAACGCACTGACGAAAACAGCCGCGGCGCAGGCGGCCAACTATCCCTTCTGCACCATCGAGCCGAACACCGGCGAGGTCGCGGTCCCGGATCCGCGGCTGAAACAGATTTCGGGGATCGCGAAATCGAAGGAGATCATCCCGACGCGAATCTCCTTCGTCGATATCGCCGGGCTGGTGCGCGGTGCCTCGAAAGGCGAAGGTCTGGGCAACCAGTTCCTCGCCAATATCCGCGAGGTGGATGCCATCGTCCACGTCCTGCGCTGCTTCGAGGATGACGACATCATCCATGTCGAGGGCCGCATCGATCCCGTTGCCGATGCCGAAACCGTCGAAACCGAACTGATGCTCGCCGATCTCGAAAGCGTGGAACGACGCGTCGTGCAGACGAGGAAGCGGGCGACGGGCAAGGAGAAGGAGGCGATGACCGTCCTTCCGGTCATGGAAAAAGCCCTTGCGCTCCTTCAGGACGGCAAGCCGGTCCGTCTCATGCTGGAGGGCATTTCCGCGGAGGATCTGCATTTGTTGCAGGGCCTGAATCTGCTTACGTCGAAGCCTGTCCTCTATGTCTGCAACGTCGCGGAAGCCGACGCTTCGTCAGGCAACGCGCATTCGGCGGCCGTGGAAAAGATGGCCGCGGCGCAGGGCGCGCGCACCGTCATCATTTCGGCAGCGATCGAGGCGGAAGTGGCGCAACTGCCGGAAGACGAAGCCAGGGAATTCCTCGATGCGATGGACCTCGCCGAACCCGGCCTCGACCGCCTCATCCGCGCCGGCTACGATCTCCTTGACCTGATCACCTATTTTACCGCCGGCCCGAAGGAAACGCGGGCCTGGACGGTTACCAGAGGCACAAAGGCCCCGCAGGCGGCAGGCGTCATCCATACCGATTTCGAGCGCGGTTTCATCCGCGCCCAGACCATCGCCTATGAGGATTACGTTTCTCTCGGCGGCGAAGTCGCGGCGAAGGAAGCCGGGAAGGCACGCGACGAAGGCAAGGACTATACCGTCCAGGACGGCGACATCATGCTTTTTCGATTCAACACTTAGAGCACGATCCGACTCCGTCCCGTCTCATCGCGCTCCAGAGCCTTCGCGACCAGCGGCCCCACCCCCGGCAACAGGCAGGGCAATCGCACATGGTTTGCCAGCACACCCCACCCGCCTCGCTTTGCTCGGCACCCTTCCCTTTCAGGTGAGGGAAATGCGCCGCCGTCGCGGCTTTCCTCCACCTTCGAGGGGGAGGTGGCCCGAAGGGCCGGAGGGGGTGAAAATTGGCATATGCGATTGCCCTGCAGCAACAGGGGAGACGGCGACGCTTCTACCCCTCGGCCGCCATCGCCGCTGCGCGCAAGTCGTCAGCCTTTCCCGTCGCGCCGTTGAACACCATGTTCAGGACCACCGATGCCACGGAGGCAAGCAGGATACCCGAGCCGATCAACGGTGCGATGACCTTCGGCAGCCAGATGTTGAAGCTGGGCGCGACTTCCGGGATCATGCCGAAGCCGAGCGCGATGCCGACGATGAAGAGATTATTGCGGTTGCTCTTGAAATCGACGGCGCCGAGGATACGGATGCCGGTGGCCGCCACCATGCCGAACATGACGATGCCCGCGCCGCCGAGAACAACCGTCGGCAGGGCCTCCACCAGCGCTCCCATCTTCGGAATAAGGCCGAGAACGATCAGGATGAGGCCGCCGGCGACGCAGACGAAACGGCTCCTGATGCCGGTCACGCCGACCAGCCCGACATTCTGCGAGAAGCTCGTATAGGGGAACGTGTTGAAGATGCCGCCGAGCAGCGTGCCCAGCCCGTCCATTCTCAGCCCTGAAGAGAGCATCGGCTGCGTGACAGTCTTGCCGGTCATCTCGCCGAGCGCCAGGAACATGCCGGTCGATTCGATCATCACCACGATCATCACCAGAACCATGGTAGCGATGAGGATCGGATCGAAGATCGGCATGCCGAAATGAAAGGGCCGGATGGGCGCCAGCCATGCGGCACTCACCACCTTGTCGAAATGCATCAGGCCAAGCCCCGTGGCGATGACGCCGCCGGCAATGATGCCGATGAGCACGGCGATGTTGGACAGGAAGCCCCTGGTGAAGCGCGCCACGCAGACGACGATCGCCAGCACGATTAGCGACAGTACAATGTTCTGCACCGGGGCATAGGCAGGATTGGGCAGCGACGGCGCCAGCGCCACGCCGGCCGGCGGCGCGGATATGGCCGATCCGGCGGCGCCGGCCGCCGTCGTCACCGCCTTTAGCCACGCCGCCTGGTCTGGAGCGACGATCCGCGGCGCCGTCGGCCCGAACGGCAACCCGAAAATCCACTCGATGCCAATCTTCATCAGCGATACGCCGATGACGAGAATGATCGTTCCGGTAACCACCGGCGGAAAGAAGCGCAGCATGCGGCTGACGAAAGGCGCGATCAGCATGGTGATGATGCCCGCGCCGATGATGGCTCCGAAGATCATGCGCGCACCGTCGACGCCGGAATGGGCAATCGCCATCGAAATCATCGGCCCGACGGCGGCGAAGGTGACGCCCATCATCACCGGCAGCTTGATGCCGAACCATTGTGTCGCGCCGAACGATTGCAGGATGGAGGCGATGCCGCAGACGAAAAGGTCCGCCGAGATCAGGAACGCGACATCCTGCGGCGCCAGCTTGAGCGCGCGGCCGATGATGAGCGGCACGGCGATGGCGCCGGCATACATGACAAGGACATGCTGAAGACCGAGCACGAACAGGCGTGGTGCAGGCAGAACCTCGTCCACGGGATGCGCTGACGATGCCATGAAATCCCTCCCCTTTTTATACGCTCCGGCCCGAATCGGGCTCCTCTCCCGGAGCGACGGCGCGGGATTATCGGCGATCAAACCCGCACCATCAAGAAGGTATCTGTGGAAACGCTTGTCCGGACCGACCGAAGCCGTGGCCGTCAGTCGATCCTTGCCTTGGCCTTGGACGGGCAGGTCGATTTGCCCAGCAGTTTGTAGAAAGGGCAGGTTCCGACGATGCCGGTTATCAACGGCAGAATCCCGATCAGGCCGAACCAGCGCAAGGGTGCGTCGGGCGCCAGAAAGATCATCGCCAAAAGAAAGAGTCCGGACAGAGTCCTGATCGCTCGGTCGCTCAGACCGATATTTTGCTCGAACATCGCGATATTCTCCGGAATTTACTCCTGCGCGCGGGAAACCGCCGCCGGAGCCACCACGTGGGATCGAACCAATGGAACGTCAACATACCGCAATTCCTTTCGGTGGAAAACGCCAAAGTGCCGCTCCGTCTCCACATGTTGAACGATCGAGGTGTCGATCCTTTGGCTAAGGGCATTCGCCCTCTTGCGATGGAA
>SCRB01000158.1 GCA_004299545.1 Rhizobiaceae bacterium | reverse complement strand
TAACGAGTGGCTTCAATTCTTCCGCGTCCTCGCGGTATTCCACGGCAATCCGGCCGTCGAGCTTCGCGGCAAGAGTCTTCATCTCGCTTCCAGCCAGGAACGCCATGTCCGTCTTCGTCGCGGCAAGGCTATCGGCGAGCGCCGCATGCAGCTTGGCCGAATGCGACCCGAGTTCGAGCATGTCGCCGAGAACGGCGATGCGCCGGCCGCCCTCTCCGACCGCGGCCGAATCGAGAAGTTCGATCGCGGCGCGCATGGACGCTGGATTGGCGTTGTAGCTTTCGTCGATCAGCGTGAAGACGCCCTGCGGATGGCAAAGAAGATGCCGTTCGCCGCGCCCGCGTTCCGCCGTCAGCGTGGCAAGCGAAGAAGCGACCCGCCCGATGTCCGCCCCCCCGGCAAGATGCGCCGCTCCAAGAACCGCAAGGATGTTCTGGATGACGTGGCGCCCCGGCACGCCGACAGTCGCATCGATATCCTCGCCGGCAACACGTACGGTGATCTTCGAGGAGGCCGGCCCGAGTTCCCAGCCGAGCAGGCGATAGTCCGCCCGCCCGTTCTCGCCGAAACCCCTGACATTGAAGACACCGGCGGCACGTGCCAGCCTTTGCAACAGGCCGTAGCGTGCGTCGTCCCGGTTAAGCAGGGCGAAACCGCCTTTCTCGATGCCTTCGAAAATCTCGGCCTTGGCTTTCGCGATCTCGTCGAGATTCCTGAAATGGCCGAGATGGGCGGCGGCGATGAGCGTGACGATCGCGATATGCGGCCTGACCAGCTTGACCAGCGGCCGGATCTCGCCCGCATGGTTCATGCCGATCTCGAACACGCCGTAGGCGGCATCGGCCGGCATACGGGCAAGCGTCAGCGGGACGCCCCAGTGATTGTTGAAGGAACGGTCCGACGCATGGACGTTGCCGACCGATGACAGGACATGCCGGAGCGCTTCCTTGGTGCTGGTCTTTCCGACAGAGCCTGTCACGGCGATGATCTTCGCCGCTGAACGTGCGCGCGATGCCGTCGCCAGCCGGACGAGCGAGGCGAGAACGTCATCGACGACGATCATCGGAATATTCAGCCGGCCGAGCGCGGGAAGCTTCTCTTCCGCCACGACGAGAAGCGCCGCACCGGAGGCAAGCGCCGCGGTGGCGAAATCATGGCCGTCGAATTTTTCACCCTTGATGGCGAAGAAGGCATCGCCGCGCTTCAGCGTCCGCGTATCGATCGAAATGCCGGTGATGCCGGCCGGCATAGGGCCGACGGGGCGGCCGCCAGTCGCTTCGACCATGGCCTCCGTGGTCCACAAAGGCGCCGTCATGCCGCGGCCTCCGCCAGCGCCATGCGCGCTTCCCGGCTGTCGGAGAAGGGCAGCGTGCGCGATCCGATCGTCTGGCCCTCCTCATGCCCCTTGCCGGCGATAATCAGCGTATCGCCCGAGCGCAGCATGCCGACCGCCTCGCGAATGGCGTCGTGCCGGTTGCCGATCTCGGTGGCGTCGGGTGCGCCTTCAAGGATCGCCTTGCGGATCGAGGCCGGATCCTCGGAACGCGGGTTGTCGTCGGTCACGATGACGATATCGGCGAGCCGCGTGGCGATCTCGCCCATAATCGGCCGCTTGCCGCGGTCCCTGTCGCCGCCACAGCCGAACACCACCACGACGCGACCCGTGGTGAAGGGGCGGACCGACGACAGGACGTTTTCCAGCGCATCCGGCTTGTGAGCATAATCGACATAGACCGGCGCACCGCTTGACGCGGTGCCAACGAGTTCGAGCCGGCCTGGCGCGCCTGTCAGATGTTCGAGGGCGGAAAGCGCGACCGTGACGGGCGTGCCGGTCGACATCGCAAGCCCTGCCGCGACCAGCGCATTGGCGATCTGGAAATCGCCGGCGAGCGGCAGGTCGATCTCATGCGTTTCGCCCTCCGCCTCGATTTCGGCCCTCTGGCGGGAGCGCCGGTGCTCGACGCGTTTCAAACGGAGGTAATCGCCGCTGCGCCCGACGGTGAGGACGTCAAGCCCGGCGCGGCGCGCAACGGCGATGGTCGGCTCAGACCATTTGTCGTCGGCGAAAATAACGGCTGGCGCTCCCTTCGGCAGCAAATCCTCGAAGAGCCGCATCTTGGCACGATGGTAATCCTCGACGGTCGGATGATAATCCATATGGTCGCGGCCGAGATTGGTGAAGGCGCCGGCCGCGAGCCGCACGCCGTCGAGACGGTGCTGGTCGAGCCCGTGGCTGGAGGCCTCCATCGAAAGATGGGTCACCCCGTCCGCCGCCAGTTCTGCAAGCAGCCTGTGGAGCGCGACCGGGTCAGGCGTCGTCAACGAGCCATAATCGTTGCGGCCGGGCGCCGTCACGCCGGTCGTCCCGACGCTGGCCGCCGTCTGCCCCGCCCTCTCCCAGATCTGGCGGGCGAAGGCGGCGACCGAGGTCTTGCCGCTCGTGCCGGTAACGGCTGCGACCGTTTCGGGCTGTTTTCCGAAAAACCGTGCCGCCGACAGCGCCAGCGCCCGGCGTGGATCGTCCACCACGATCAGGGGAACTTTGGGATCCGCGATGTTCGCTCCGGCAGCGGTAACGATCGCGGCAGCGCCGCGGCTGGCCGCCTCGCCCGCAAAAGCGGCGCCGTCCGCCTTGCTGCCGGCAAGCGCGAAGAAGAGATCGCCGGGGGAAACCTTACGGGAATCGGAGGACAGGCCGGAGATGGCGGCTTCGCCGGCCGCCTCTCCGCCTATCGGCAATATCCCTTTGAATTCCTTCAGCTTCATTACAAAAAAGTCCGCTCTTGGCCCGCCCCTCGGGAATCAGTTGTAAGAGACCAGCAAAGACTGAAGTTGATGGCCGAATTCAGGCTCCACGCCCAGCAGGGGTGCGATCCGGCGGATGATATTCGCGGTCGTCGGCGCACAGTTCGCGCCGGCCGTCGCCGGCCAGCCGCCATAGGGTTTCGGCTCGTCGAGGATGACAAGGGTGACATATTGCGGATCGTTGATGGGGAACCCCGCCAGGAACGCATCGAAATTCTTGTTATGGGAATATTTCCCGTTGACGACCTTCTCCGCCGTGCCCGTCTTGCCGCCGACGAAATAGCCGGGAACCCTCGCCTGCCTGCCGGAGCCCTGCTCGGCATTCAGGCGGAACAGATATTTCATGTCCTGGCTGGTGGATGCCTTGATGACGCGCTTCGTATGCTCGTCCGCCTGGGCCTGCGTGCGCGGCAGGAGCGTCGGCTCGATCAAGAGGCCGCCATCGAGGACCGCCATGCCCGCGACCGCCGTCTGCAGCGGCGTGGTGGCAACACCGTGGCCGAAGGCAATCGTGATCTGGTTGATCGGCTTCCATACTTTCGGCTGCTCGGGCGTCGCAACCTCAGGGAGTTCTATGGGTACGCGGGTCAGGAGTCCGAGATTCGTCAGGAATTCCTTGTTGTGCTCGATGCTGACCTTTTCGGCCTCCAGCGCGGTGCCGATATTGGAGGAATATTTGAAGATTTCCGGCACCGTCAGCCAGCGGTGTTTCGGCTCGTAGTCGTGGATCGTATAGCGGCCGTAATGCAGCGGATGGGTGGTGTCGAACTTGTCCGACAGATGCACCTTGCCCGAATCGAGCGCCATCGCGGTGGTGAACGTCTTGAAGGTCGAACCCATCTCGAAAACGCCGTTGGTCATGCGGTTGAAGCGATCCTTTTCCAGGGCGTTATAGGGATTGTTCGGGTCGTAGTCGGGCAGCGAGACCATGCCGAGGATCTCACCCGTCTTGGCGTTCAGAACGACGCCGCCGGCCGCGATGGCCCTGTATTTCTCCATCGACTGGGTCAGTTCGTCATGCAGGACATGCTGGACCCTGGCATCGATCGACAGTCGCACCGGCTTGAGGTCCTGCTGCGTCGCAAGGCCTGTCGCCTGGAGGATCGACAAGCCCTGCTCGTCGATATATTTCTCCATGCCGGCGAGGCCCTTATTGTCGATATTGACCAGCCCCAATATGTGCGCCGCCATCGACCCGCCGGGATAGAAGCGTTTCCTCTCCGTGCGGAAGCCGAGGCCCGGCACGCCAAGGGCAAGGATATCCGCCTCCTGCT
>SCRB01000157.1 GCA_004299545.1 Rhizobiaceae bacterium | reverse complement strand
GCGGCAGATGCAGGCCGACCTCTTCGGCTGCGACGTGGTGACAACGGAAGGCGCGGCGGAAGGCGGCGCGTTCGGAGCTGCGCTCGTCGCGGGTGACTGCGCGGCAACACTTCGCGGCCTCGGCCGCATCGGGCCAGACACCGGCCCCCACGCCCGCGACGAGCGCAGCTCCGAACGCGCCGCCTTCCGCCGCGCCTTCCGTTGTCACCACGTCGCAGCCGAAGAGGTCGGCCTGCATCTGCCGCCACAGCGCTGAGCGCGCTCCGCCGCCCGACGCCTTGATGACGGTCCGCCCGATGCCGGCGCTTTCCATCAGCGCATAAATGTCGCGAAACGAATGAACGACGCCCTCCATCAGGCTGCGTGCCATATCGGCGGCGTTATGGCGCGCCGTCAGGCCGATGAAGCCGCCGCGCGCCTCCGGGTCCGGATGCGGACAGCGCTCGCCATTGAGATAGGGCAGGAAGAGAAGGCCGCGCGAGCCGGGCGGCGCCTCGGCCGCAATCAGGGCGATTTCCTGCGCTGAAGGCGCCTCGCCTCCGCGGAAGCCCGCCAGAGCGCCGCGGAACCATTCCATCGCCCCGCCCGCGTTGAGCGAAACGCCCATGCAATGCCATTTCGCTGGCGAGACATTGCAGAAGACCTGCAACCGGCCATCGGGATTGGCGACAGGCTCGTCGAGCGCGGCGGCGACGATGCCCGCCGTGCCGGTCGTGGTCTGCAATTCGCCCGGGGCGATGACACCCGAGCCCAGCGTCTGGATGACGCTGTCGCCGCCGCCGCCGGCAACGGGCGTGCCCTCGGGAATGCCGAAGAGTTGGGCCGCGGAGCGGCTCACCCTGCCGCTGATCACATGCGATTCGGAACAGCGCGGCAGGATGCCGGGATCGATCTCGAGAAGGTCCAGCAGATCCGCCGCCCATCGCCGCGCCCGTATGTCGAACAACCCCGTACCCGACGCATCGGAGACCTCGGTCGCGATCTCACCGGTCAGGGCGAGGCGCAGATAGTCCTTGGGATTCACCACGTGGCGCAGCCGTGCGAAGAGTTCCGGCTCGTGATTGCGCATCCAGACGATCTTGCCGCCGGTATAGCCAACCAGCATGCGGTTGTTGGTCTGTGCGAGAAGGCTCTCGACACCCCCGGCGCGTTCCGTTATCGCAGCGCACTCGGCGCCGTTGCGCTGGTCGTTCCACAGGATTGCGGGGCGCAGCACCTTATGGCCGGCGTCGAGCGGCGTCAGCCCGTGCATCTGGCCCGAAAGGCCGACCGCCGCGATCGCGACATCCGGCCGGCCGGAAAGCACGGAGGCGACCGCGGCCCGCGCGCCTTCGATCCACAGCGCCGGATCCTGCTCCGTCCAGCCGGGGCGTGGCCGGGCAAGCCCATAGGTTTCGGTGCGGCTCACCAGCACCGCGCCTTCGCCGTCGATGAGCAGCGCCTTGCAGCCGGACGTTCCGATATCGATGCCGAGCAGTGCCTGGGTCACGGCATCACCTTGCCTTCGGCTCGCCGTAGCGGATGCGGATATGCTTGAAGTTGAGATATTCCAGCATGCCCTCGCGGCCGTGCTCGTATCCCACGCCGCTCTGCTTACGGCCGCCATAGGGCGCGTTCATGATCCCCGCGTCGACATTGTTGACCGCCACGTTGCCGTAATCGAGGCGGGCCGAGACGTAGCGCACCTCTTCCATGTCGCGGGCATAAAGATAGGACGCCAGCCCGTAGGGCGTATCGTTGGCGCGTTCGACCGCCTCGTCAAGGCCATCATAAGCCATGACGCCGACGAGCGGGCCGAACGTCTCTTCCGTCATGACCTTCATGTCATGGGTGCAGTCGGCCACCACGGTGGGGCGGAAGAAGTGGCCGCGCGCGAAGGCTTCGCCCTGCGGGGCGTTGCCGCCGGCGACAAGCCGTGCTCCCTTCGACAGCGCGTCCGCAAGATGATCCTGCGTCTTCGCAAGCGGGGCGGCCGAGGCCATCGCGCCGACATCCGCATCTGGCACCTCAATGCCGTTGCCGATGACCAGCGCATCGGCCGCGCGCCCAAGCCGCGTCGTGAAATCGTCCGCGACGTCGCGCTGGACATAGATGCGGTTGATGGCGATGCAGATCTGGCCCATGTTACGAAAGGCGCGCCGCGTCGCACCCTTCACTGCCGCATCGATATCCGCCGAAGCCGTCACGATCAGCGGGCAGTTGCCGCCGAGTTCCAGCGACAGGCGCTTGATCGTCGGGCAGGATTGCTGGATGTGGAGGCCAACCGCGCTGGAGCCGGTGAAGGCGATCTTGTCGACGTCGGGATGATCGACGAGAGCCTGGCCGGCCTGCGCCCCAGGGCCGGTGACAACATTGACCACGCCGGCCGGGATGCCGGCCTTTTCCGCCATCCGCGCGATCGCAAGCGCGGTGAACGGCGTAAGTTCCGCCGGCTTGATGATGATGGTGCATCCGGCGGCGAGCGCCGCGCACAGCTTCCAGCCGATCAACTCGGCCGGGTAATTCCATGGGGTGATGGCACCCACCACCCCGACCGGCTCCCGCACAACCAAGCTGTCGGTGTCCGTGGTCGCGTTGGGCACGATTTCGCCGTGAACGCGCACGGCTTCCTCGGCATAGAAATGACAGGCCTCGGCAAGCTTGAGGATTTCCCCGCGCGCCTCGTTCAGCGGCTTGCCCTGTTCGAGCGTCATGGTGCGCGCCATGCTGTCGGCATGGGCCGCGACCGCATCGCCCAGCCTGTGAAGCGCCTTCGAACGTTCGACGGGCGCCAGGCGCGACCAGGGCTTGAATGCCCTGCGCGCCGCCTTTACCGCCGCATCGATTTCCGACGGCGTGGCCGCCGCTATATAGGCAAGGACCTCTCCGGTCGCCGGATTTTCAACCGGGATGCGCGCGCCCTCGCCGCGCCTCCAGACGCCGTCGATGAAAAGCTTTTCCGCCAGTTCCTGAATCACCCGCGCATTCCTTCATGGGCGGCCGCGTCCGCGACTTTTCTTACAGAGTCGCGTCATAACTAGATTTACTACATCGTGCAACCATGTTCCAGCTGGCGGGCGGAATCTGCGCCTGAACCCCATCAGATCAACAATGCACTGTTTTTGCGCCATAATTGTTGGCGGCGTATCGCCGAACGCCTCGCCCGATCACCTTTCATGATTCCGAATTATCATGATCTGGATCTATTATCCGTACAAATATCAATTATACTATCCAAGGCGGTGGGAGCTCTCGTAGAGCGCAGATCCCACGCATGGATCGCCCGAGGCGGCGACGCTGCCGGAAATCCGGATCCAGGATAGGGTCTTGAAGCTGAAACCCTTCGCCTTCACCAGCGGTTCGGTCGGATAGGATTGACCCTGAGATCGCCGCTGGCCTTCTCCTCAAGCTACTTCGCGAATGTTCAAAACATCTCATTCCGGCGCATCTGGCTCAGATAGCGCTTCATTCGCACCAGACGCTGATCGTGGACCCGGCCAAGCCTGCGCGCGACTAGAGTGGAAATAATATCGACGACCACCAGCGCGGCGATGCGGGAAGTGGTCGGCGTGAAGAGCTCGGTGTTTTCCAGCGTCTCGACATTGATCAGGATGTCCGAATAATCGACGAGCGCGGTTTGCGTTGCGCCGGTGATAGCGATGACATGCGCGCCCTGCTCGCGCGCCAACCGGGCCAGTTCGACGATCGACAACGTCGAGCCGGTATTCGAGATCACCACAGCCACGTCGCCGCTGCGCATCATCGACGCGGCCATCAATTGCTGGTGGCTGTCCATGGTCGCGTGGCAAGGGACGCCGAGCAGCGGAAATTTCTGCTGCAGATCCTGTGCGACGATTGCCGAGGCGCCGAAACCGAAGATCTCAAGGCTTTTCGCCTTGAGGATCAGATCCACCGCGGCGTTCACCTGCTCGATGTCGAGCTTGTGGCGGGCCCAGTCGAGCGAGGTCA
>SCRB01000018.1 GCA_004299545.1 Rhizobiaceae bacterium | reverse complement strand
GCTCTTCCGATCTTGGGCGGCGATCCCGGCCTTTCTGCGCGCGCGGATGAACACCAATGAGATCCTGGTCACGCTGATGCTGACCTATGTCGCCTCCCTGCTTCTTTCCTGGCTGGTGCACGGGCCATGGCGCGACCCGGCGGGCTTCAATTATCCGCAGACGGCAATGCTGCCCGCGGCAGGCATGTGGCCGCTTTTCAGCCAGGCCTATCGCCTCAACGTGTCGGTCTTCGTCACCGTCGTGGCGGTCGTCGTGACCTGGCTTTTCATGGAGCGCAGCTTTCTTGGCTACAAGATGTCGGTCTCCGGCGCCGCGCCGCTCGCGGCCCGCTATGCCGGTTTCCGCGAATCCTCCGCCATATGGGTCGGTCTTCTCGCCGGCGGCGCCGCCGCAGGCATCGCCGGCATGGCGGAAGCCGCCGGACCGCTCGGACAATTGTCGCCGAACATCTCGCCCGGCTATGGCTTCGCCGCCATCATCGTCGCCTTCGTCGGCCGGCTGAATGCCTTCGGTATCGTGCTCGCCGGGCTGCTGATGTCGCTGCTCTTCCTCGGCGGCGAAGCGGTGCAGATGTCCATGGACCTTCCCGCCGCGCTGACGCATATCTTCCAGGGCATGCTGCTTTTCTTCCTGCTCGCGGCAGATTTCTTCATCTTCTACCGCATCCGGGGCGTCGCGCGCGAAACGGCGGCGCATGCGCCCGCGTCCGCGCCGGCCCTGCCTCCGGCCGAAGAGCGGGGATAGAAATCCATGGAACTCTTCACCGCCATCTTCACCGGCACCGTCATCGCCGCCACACCGCTGATCTTCGCCGCGCTCGGCGAGCTTGTCGTGGAGAAATCGGGCGTCCTCAATCTCGGCATAGAGGGCATGATGCTGATGGGGGCGGTCTTCGCCTTCGGCGCCGTTCTGAACGGCTGGCCCATGCCGGTTGCGATCCTCCTCGGCGCGCTTGCGGGCGCCGTCGCCTCGCTCCTCTTCGCCGTCCTCGCGCTCACCTTCCTGACGAACCAGTATGCGGCCGGGCTGGCGCTGGCGATCTTCGGGTCCGGCGTTTCCGCTTTCGTCGGCCGCAATTTCGGCAGCACGCCGATCAAGGCGCTGAAGCCGGTCCATATCCCGTTCCTGTCAGACCTGCCCGTTATCGGGCCGCTCATCTTCCGCTTCGATCCGCTCGTCTATCTGGGGCTGGCGCTGTTCGTCGCGATAAGCTGGTTTCTTTACCGCACCCCGGGCGGCCTGATCCTGCGGACCATCGGCGAATCGCCGGAAACCGCGCATGCGATTGGCTATCCGGTCATCCGCATCCGCTATCTGGCGGTGCTCTTCGGCGGGCTGATGGCCGGCTTGGGAGGCGCCTATCTGTCGGTCGCCTATACGCCGCTCTGGGTCGAGAACATGACGGCCGGCAAGGGCTGGATCGCGCTGGCGCTGGTCGTCT
Organism: Rhizobiaceae bacterium; assembly: GCA_004299545.1. Lineage (GTDB taxonomy): Bacteria > Pseudomonadota > Alphaproteobacteria > Rhizobiales > Rhizobiaceae > Mesorhizobium_L. The sequence goes on along the minus strand of SCRB01000018.1, from coordinate 2,575 downwards.
TCGCGACCTGGCGGCCATTGAGAGTGCTGCTCGGGGCATGGCTGTTCGGCGGCATGACGATCCTGGAACTGCAGGCACAGGCGCGCGGCATCGCCGTGCCCACAGAGCTTCTCTCGTCGCTCCCCTATCTCGCGACGATCGTCGTGCTGGTTATCATCTCGCGCAACCGCCAGATGCTCGCCCTGCATTTCCCGGCATCGCTGGCGAGGCCGTTCCGCCCCGCCGACTGAAATATCGACGGATGGTCCGGATCCGGATCGTACCGCATAGCAGATAGCCTGTGCGCCATAGCAGCATGTCATCGTTCAGGCATGCCGCAAACCATCCGGCCCAATCGTCTCAGATGACACCCAGCGCGCGCATCGCCTCGGCGACCCGCACGAAGCCCGTTATGTTCGCGCCGAGCACGTAATTTTCCGGCGCGCCATACTCTTCCGCCGTTTCGGCGCAACTGTCATGGATGTCGTGCATGATGCCGGCAAGCCGCTCCTCGGTCTGCTCGAAGGTCCAGCTGTCGCGCGATGCGTTCTGCTGCATTTCCAGCGCCGAGGTGGCGACGCCGCCGGCATTGGCCGCCTTGCCGGGCGCGAAGAGGACGCCCGCCTCCTGGAAGATGCGCACCGCGTCGGGCGTCGAGGGCATGTTGGCGCCTTCGCCGACGGCGATGACCCCGTTGCGGACCAGCGTTCCCGCATCCCTGCCGGTCAGTTCGTTCTGGGTCGCGGACGGCATGGCGACGTCGCAAGGCACATCCCAGATAGAGCCATTCTCGACATAGCGGACGCCGTTGCGCTTCAGGCGGGCATATTCCTCGATCCGCTGGCGCCGCACCTCCTTGATCTCCTTGACCAGGTCGAGATCGATCCCGCCCTCGTCGACGACATAGCCGTTGGAATCGGAGCAGGCGAGGACCTTGCCGCCGAAGGCCCGGATCTTCTCCATCGTATAGACGGCGACATTGCCGGAGCCGGAGACGACGGCGCGCTTTCCCTCAAAGCCCGTCTTGCGCCGGCCCAGCATCCGTTCGACGAAATAGACGGCGCCGAAGCCGGTCGCCTCCTTGCGCGCCCGCGAACCGCCGAAGCTCAGGCCCTTGCCGGTGAGCACGCCGGCTTCGTAGCGGTTGGTAAGACGCTTGAACTGGCCGAACATATAGCCGATTTCCCGGCCGCCGACGCCGATATCGCCGGCCGGCACGTCGACATATTCGCCGATATGGCGGTGAAGTTCCGTCATGAAGGATTGGCAGAAGCGCATGATCTCGCGATCCGAGCGGTCGCGCGGATTGAAGTCCGACCCGCCCTTGCCGCCGCCGATCGGCATACCCGTCAGCGCATTCTTGAAGGTCTGCTCGAAGCCCAAGAACTTGATGATGCCGACATTGACGGAGGGATGGAAACGTATGCCGCCCTTGTACGGCCCGAGCGCGGAATTGAACTGCACGCGAAAGCCGCGATTGATCTGGACCTTTCCAGCGTCATCGATCCACGGAACGCGGAAGATGATCTGCCTTTCCGGCTCGCATATCCGTTCGATGAGAGCATTGTCGGCATAGTCGGGATGTTTGGCGATGACGCGTCCGAGACTTTCCAGCACTTCGTAGACCGCCTGATGGAATTCCGGTTCACCGGGATTCCGACGCAGGACATCCGCAATAATGGGCTCAAGCTTTTCGTCTATCTGATGCAATGTCATGAACTCGCTTTGCTTGGTGCGGTCGAGCCGCTCATAAGAGTGAAGCAATTCGCCGCACCGGTTCTCCGGCCACGGCGACGGGATGTCGCGGAGACGTTGTTGCATTAGCCAATCACGACGCGTCCGGCAAATGCCGTACCGGGATTTCTTACCGAGCGCCCACGCTCGCCTTCTTCAAGAACCGAGCATGCGGGAAAGCGTCGTATCCCGTCGTGCGATGTGATGGTGGATCGCCGCGGCGGCATGGGCGAGCGCCAGCCCACCGCTCCCCCATGCCAAAAGCGCATGCAGCCGTGACCAGAAAGCCTCCGAGGCATCCGAGCGCGTCAGCGGCAGGTCGGGCACGACGACGAGGTCGAAGGCGAAGCTTGGAATCCGCAAGGGCGAGGCCGAGGCGATCGCCCAGCCGGTCAGTGGCACGATGACTGTCAACCCCAGGAGCAGGAGGTGGGCGGCGTGCGCGGCTCCTGCTTCCCATCGCGGCGTCCTTGCGACCGGTTCCGGTTGGAGACTCGAAACAGCCCATCCGATTCGCAGCAGGGCAAGTGTCAAGACGAGGAAGCCGATCGATTTATGCCATTGGTAAAGGTCGAATTGCAGGCGCGGCCTCTTCGCCATTTCCTGGGTGAGGAAGCCGAGAGCAATCTGGCCGAAGAAAAGCAGCGCTATCGCCCAGTGAAAGGTGATCGCCACGAAGCCGAACGTTTCCCGGCTGTTGCGCCACATGGCATGCCTAAAGCGCGCCGCGTTTAAACGGACTCACGCGCAGCGCTCTATCTCCTTGTTTTCAAGCATGTCGTTATTCCGAAACCGCTGCACACTTTCGGGCGACATGGCTCTAGCCCAACTGCTTGTATGCCTGCGCGGCGATCTGGTGCAG